>CANIAI010000195.1 GCA_947465275.1 Acidobacteriota bacterium
CGGTGGTGTTCACCGCGTGGCTCGCGTTCCTGCTGGTGCAGACCGCGCTGGTCGCGCAGGGGCGAACAGCCGTGCACCGTCGGCTCGGGGTCGCTGGCGTCGCGCTGGCGCTGCTGATGCTGGGCCTCGGCTACCGGGCCGCAATCGTGGTGACCCGCCTGGGCCACCGCGGCATTCCGGGCGTCGAGTTCCCGGACGTCGCAGGGTTCCTGCTGTTGAACATCGCGAGCGTCACCGTGTTCGCGGCGCTGGTGGTCGCGGGCTGGATCCGCCGACGCGATCCGCAGGCGCACAAGCGGCTGATGCTCGTGGCGACCGCCGGCGCGCTCGTTGGGCCCGGCGTGAGCCGCCTGCCGCTGTTCTCGGGACACACCGCGCTGATCGCCGTCCCGGTGCTCGCCTTCATGCTCGCCGGCCCGGCCTGGGATCTCGTCACGCGGAGACGCGTGCATCGCGTCTACATCTGGAGCGTCGCCCTGTCACTGCTGGCGCTCCCGCCGGTCGTCGGTCCCGTGTCGAGCACCGCCGCATGGCGATCGATCGCATCCTGGCTGCTGCATTGACGCGCAAGGCGCGCCAGCGCCGGAGTGACGCGATGCAAACCAGAGGCGGGGCGGGGGGCGGCCGGCGGGCGCGTGTGCCAGGCCGACGGCAGAGCGACGCGCGAGCCATCGAGCAGGAATGCGACCGCAGCGATTCCTTCGAGCGCGTTCCGTCCAGGCGTCACCCCATGCTGGGATCAGCTCGGTGGATGACGCGCCTCACCACAGGGCCTGACCACACCCCTACGCGCTCGGGCAGCGCAAGAGTACGAGCCGGAGGGAGCATTCCCGGCCGCAGCACCCGCGCCCGCCGGCCGCCCCCCGCCCCGCCCTGCTGGGGCGACGCGCCCTACTCCGTGCTCGCGTGCGTCGGTTCCACGGAGGGCGGCAGCAGGCTCGGGATCCTCCGGAACATCTCGGCGCGTACCGGCAGGATGAACGAGAAGCGGTAGTCGCCCTGCATCCGGCCGATCGGGATCCCGACAAGGTCGCCCTCCTGGTCGAGCACGCCGCCGCCCGAGACGCCGGGGTGTCCGTCGGTCAGGCAGGTGATCAGGCCGTTGGTGGTGCGCTGGCCGACGTAGCCGGTACTGAGGATGATCCCCTTCGAGTAGTCGTTGCCGAGGCGGAAGATCGGTTCGGCGAAGTCGAACGCGTAGCGCGTGTCGACCCGCAGTGGCGGCAGCGGCACGTTACCCCGCACGCGCAGGATGGCCCAGTCGCCCGCATGCACCTCGACGGGCGCATTTCCGGTGTCGATGATCCGCGCGGGGACGTCGCGGGCGCCGATCCGCAACGTGATGCCGGACACGGGGCGCGACTCGGCATCCTCCCCGAGCGACACGACGGCGTGCTTGACGGTGATGAAGTAGCCGTTGCCGAGGTACCCGGCGGTGCCGTAGCTCGTCTTGCCGCTGCTGTCCGCCGCATTGAGCTCGACGAAGCTCTCGCGCCGCTGGCGCAGCAGCCGCACCGGCAGCAGTCCCATCTCGGCCTGCAGCTGCCGCTTGATTTCCTCGACCATCGGACTCGACGCGGTGGCGACGCCTCCCGCCTGATCCACGGCGGAGGCTGGCTCGCCGGTCGCGCTCAGTGGCACTCCGGCGAGGCTCTGCTGGTCACCGGCAGTGCCGGACGGTCGAGGCGCCTGGGCCTGGCGGCTCTGGAGGATGCTGCGCGCCACGTCGTCGCGCAGGGCAATCAGGCGGGCGTCGTTGTCGGCGAGCTGTCGTTCGATGCTGCGCTGGCTGGTCCAGGAGCCGAGACTGAAGGCGAGCGAGGCGAGCGAGAACGTGAGGCCGGCGTAGAGGACAGAGCGGCGGACGGACACAGGGTGGCTCCGAATCCGCTACCGGAGACGAGGACCAGGCGGGCGCGGGCACCGGCCCGGGCGACTGGAAGGTACGTGGTCAGCGGACGGAGTACCCGGCTTCCAAGTTCGGCAGCTAAATCATCCCGGGCGGAGCCCGGAATTTACAGCTTTGCGCGCACCCCGCGGGCGGCGCCCTTTTCGCTTGGTCAGCCCTGCCGGATACGGCAGAGCTAACTGCTTTGTTGTCAGTAAGTAACGAGCACAGCCTAGCAGCGCCCCCCTGCCCTGTCAACGCGGATCGCGCGCCGCCCGCACGCCCCCGCCAGCCGTCTGCACGGGCTCGCACACCAGCGCACGTGCCGTCGCGGCCAGCTCAAGGGGCGCTGCCGCCGGGTCGATTGCGACGGTGGCGAGCAGACTCCATGAGACCACGGTCCCCGTCGTTCCGGCGCACCCTCCTCCTGACGGCCTTCGCGGCCCTGACCGTCGTGTCGTTCGCGCCGCCGGTCCTGACCCAGGGGCCCCCGACGCCGCGCACGATCCTCATCAACGGCTACGAGGCGGCGAGCGACGAGGTGCTGGTGAAGTACCGGCCGGTCGCGCAGGACCGCATGGCCGCCATCGAGCGCGCCGCGGGCGTGAGCGCGGCCGAGACGATGGGCGCCGACCGCATCCGCCGCGTGCGATCCCCGCTGGTCGGCGCGGTGGGGCTGCTGCGCCGGCTCCGGAACGATCCCGACGTCGAGTACGCCGAGCCGAACTACGTGCTGCGCGCGCACCGGCTGCCGAACGACCCTGCGTTCACCGCCCTCTGGGGGCTCTTCAACACCGGCTTCAACACGGTGGGCGGCAGCGGCACCGCCGGTGACGACATCGGCGCGGTCAGCGCCTGGGACACGACGACCGGCTCCCGCGCCAACGTGGTCGGTGTCGTGGACACCGGCATCGACTACACGCATCCGGATCTCGCCGGCAATGTCTGGTCGGCGCCGCGCCAGTTCACGGTCACGATCGCCGGCCAGTCGATCACCTGCGCCGCGGGCACCCACGGCTTCAACGCCATCACCCGCACCTGCAACCCGATGGACGACGCGGCGACGCCGCACGGCACGCACGTGTCGGGCACGATCGGCGCGGCCGGCAACAACGGCGTCGGCGTGGTCGGCGTGAACTGGGTCGCCAGCATCATGGGGCTGAAGTTCCTCGGCACCAATGGCTCGGGGCTCACCTCTGACGCGATCAACGCGATCCACTTTGCCGTGCAGGCGAAGACCCTGCTCGGCACCGGCGCGAACGTCCGGGTGCTGAACAACAGCTGGGGCGGCGGCGGCTACACGCAGGCGCTGGCCGACGTGATCGCCTCGGCGAACACGAACGAGATCCTGTTCGTCGCCTCGGCCGGCAACAACACGAACAACAACGACGCGAACCCGAGCTATCCCGGCTCGTACACGACGGCGAACGTCCTCACGGTCGCCTCGACGACCAACGTCGACGGTCTCTCGTCGTTCTCCAATTACGGACGCACGTCGGTCGACCTCGGCGCGCCCGGGTCGAGCATCTACTCGACCCTGAGCAACAGCCAGTACGGCGGCATGAGCGGCACGTCGATGGCCGCGCCGCACGTCTCGGGTGCGGCCGCGCTGGTGCTCGCGATGTGCTCGGCGACGACAGCGGAGCTGAAGGGGCTGCTGATGAACAGCGTCGACCAGGTGGCGGCGCTGTCGAACGCGACGGTCACGGGCGGACGCCTGAACGTCGCCAGGGCGATGCAGACCTGCGCGAAGCCGACGGTCACGGCGGCCACGATCGCGGCCGACAGGACGGCTCCGCAGGGCGTCAACGGCACGGTCACGTTCACGGCGAACGCGACCGGTGGACAGGCGCCCTATCAGTACCGCTGGTTCATCTGGAATGGGAGCGTCTGGACGGCCGCAACCGACTGGGTGACCAGCAACAGCTTCGCCTGGACCCCGACGGTCGCCAGCAGCGCCTATCAGGTGCAGGTGCGCATCCGCAGCAGCTGGAACACCGGCAACTACGAGTTCGCGGCGATACGAAGCTTTGCCATCGTGCCGCTCGTGAGCAGCGTGGCGATCAGCGCGAACAAGCCGGCCCCGCAGGGCGCCGGCAGCACGATCACCTGGACCGCGACAGCGACCGGCGGGCAGTCGCCGTACCAGTACCGCTGGTTCGTGTGGGATGGCTCGACCTGGAACGCCGCCACGAACTGGCAGGCCTCGAACAGCTTCGCGTGGACACCGTCCACCGCCTCGAGCAGCTACAAGGTGCAGGCGCGCGTGCGCGGCAGCTGGAGCACCGGCAACTATGAAGCACTCGCGCAGGCCGACTACGCCATCCAGCCGGTCATCGCCTCGGCGGGCATCAGCGCGAACAGGGCGGCGCCGCAGGGGGTGAACACCGCGATCACCTTCACGGCGTCGGCGAGTGGCGGGACCACGCCGTATCAGTACCGCTGGTACCTGTGGAACGGCTCGACCTGGACGGCGCTCACCGCGGCCTGGAGCACGACCAGCACGTACGCCTGGACGCCGACGGCGGCCAACAACAGCTACAAGGTCGAGGCGCGCGTGCGCAGCGCCTGGAGCACCGGGGCGGCGGAGGCGACGGCGGGCCTCGACTTCCCCGTCAAGCCGATCGTGACCGGCATCACGGTCACCGCCAGCAGGACCGCGCCGCAGGTGAGCGGCACCGCCGTCACCTTCACCGCCACCGCGAGTGGCGGCACCGCCCCGTACCAGTACCGCTGGTTCCTCTGGAACGGGTCGACCTGGACGGCCGTGACCGCGGACTGGACCACGGCGAACAGCTACACGTGGACGCCGTCGAGCGCCAACGCGAACTACCGGATGCAGGCCCGCGTGCGGAGCGCCTGGAACACAGGCCCCTACGAACTGGCGGGGACGCTGAACTTCCCCATCCAGTGACGGCGGCTCCGGTGAGCCCCGTGGAGCGCGATGCGCGCTACCGCGCGCGCGGCGGCGGCATGACGCGCACGAGATAGTCGCGCACCGTCGTCCGCTCGGCTTCGGTCATCGCCGGCGCCGCCCGCGCGATGACGCGCATGAAGGCGGCGATCTCGTCGGGGATGGCCGGGAAGCCGACGTTGCTGCCGTCGGGCATGGCGTTCGAGTCGCCCACCTTGCGCCCCTGCTGGTCGAGGAAGACGTAGAACGGCAGCCCCGACTTCTCGCCGCCCCACCGATCCATCAGCTGCACGCCGCCCGGGTGCTCGAGCGCCTGCTTCTCATCGCGCTCCCTCACCGTCAGGTTCACCACGCGGAAATGCTTCCGCATCACCGGACCGGCCTCGGGGGACGCGATGAACGCCTCGAAGTTGCGGCACCACGTGCACCACGAGGCGCCGAACTCGATGAGCAGCCCCTGGCCGGTGGAGCGTGCCGAGGCCAGCGCGCCGGCGACCACCGTGTCGGCGGCC
>CANIAI010000196.1 GCA_947465275.1 Acidobacteriota bacterium
CAGCCCGCGCGCCTGCGTCGCGGCGCGCACCACCGCCTCGGACAGTGCCTCGGCGGCAAGCGCCCCGATGGTCGTCACGTCGGCGGTGCCGTTCCAGCGTCCAGTGGCGAGCGCGAAGACGGTGTCGCCGTCGCCCATCGTGTGCGACGGATTGATCGCCCGCGCGAGCCCGTCGTCGGCCATGAGCGCCATGCGACCGGCCTGGTCCTTCCTGAGCCGGGCATTTGTGGCGACGACCGCAATCGTGGTGTTCTCGCCCACCCGCGGCGGCGCCGTCGGGCCGGCGCGGAGCAGGCGGCGGACGTCGGCCAGTGTGCCGTCGGCGTTTCTCGTGCCGGCGACGACCCGTCCCGTCAGCGGGTCGATGATGTCACCGACGGCGTTGACGACAGCGATCGCGCCGACGACGAGCCCGTTCGGCAGGCGGATGGAAGCCGAGCCGACTCCGGCCTTCATCGGCTTCCGGCCCGGGCCACCCAGCTTCCCGACGGTGGCACCGGCCCCCGCGCCGACGCTCCCTTCCTGCACCGGCATGGCGGTGGCGGCAGCCGCGGCGCGATAGCCGCAGTCGGCTGTCGGCCGGACGTCCGGTCGGCCGCCAACGGTCAGGTCGAAGATCACGGCGGCGGGAACAATCGGGACGACACCGGCGGCGGTGGGGAACCCGACCTTCCGTTCGTCGAGGTAGCGCACCGTGCCGGAGGCGGCGTCGAGGCCGAACGCGCTGCCGCCGGTGAGCACGACGGCGTTGACGCGATCGACCATGTTCAGCGGGTCGAGCAGGTCGGTCTCGCGGGTGCCGGGCGCCGCGCCCCGCTGCGAGACCCCGCCGACGGCCCCCTCGCCGTCGACCAGCACCACCGTACAGCCGGTGGGCCGCTCCATCAGGGTGACGTGCCCGACCCGCAGTCCCTCGACGTCGGTCAGGCTGGCCTGCCGTGACTGGGCCGACAGCGCGGCTGCGACGGCGACCACGCCGGCAAGTGCGGCCACACCGATGACGGCGGGGAGCGGTCTCAACACATCCTCTGTCGCACCACTATGGCCGTGGGGCCGGTGTCGTGACAAGGGGCTGGTCGGGCGCCCCGTCCGCCAGGTCACGGAGGAAGTGGTTGGCGGCGTCGACCGCAATCATCCGGGGCGTCACCGCCTCGTCGGTCAGGCAGAACGCGACGATGATGACGACGTCCCCGGGGCTGAAGTGGCGCGCCGCCGCCCCGTTCACGACCACGCTGCCGCTGCCGGCTGGCAGGGCAATGGCGTACGTCTCGATGCGCTGCCCGTTGTTCACGTTCCAGACGGCTACCGCCTCGCCGGGCACGATGTCGACACGGGCGAGCAGGTCGGCATCGATCCCGATGCTGCCGATGTAGTGGAGGTCGGCCCCGGTGACGGTGGCGCGGTGGATCTTCGACTTGCAGATGGTGCGGAGCATCATGCGTGGGAACTTCCCGCCTCTGGCGGCGTGATGGTGAGGTTGTCGATCAGGCGCGTGCCGCCCACCCAGAGCGCGCCGGCCACGAGCACGCGCGTCGAGATGGTGGTCACCGGATCGAGGTCGTCCGGATCGACGATCTCGAGATATTCGAGGCGCAGCACCGGGGATGACGGAATCGTCGCGGCGGCCGTCGAGCGGATGGCAGCCGCGTCGGTCGCACCGGCCGCGACCTGGCGCGCCACGCTGTCGAGCGCCCGGCAGAGGGCGAGTGCTTCCACCCGCTCCGTGCCCGAGAGGTGCCTGTTGCGCGAGCTCATCGCCAGGCCGTCGGCTTCCCTGACGGTTGGCACTCCCACGATGTCGACCGGGATGTCGAGGTCCTGCACGAGCCGGCGGATGATGGCGAGCTGCTGCGCGTCCTTCTCGCCGAACCAGGCACGGTGCGGCGTCACGATCCCGAACAGCTTCGCGACCACCGTGGCGACGCCGTCGAAGTGACCCGGCCTGTGCGCGCCGCAGAGGTGCGCCCCCAGGGGGCCGACGGTGACGGTGCACGCCGGTGGCCTCGGATACATCTCGGCCGCCGACGGCGCGAAGATCGCGTCGACGCCGAGCCGCGCGCAGAGGCGTGCGTCGTCGTCCATGGTGCGGGGGTACCGGGCGAGGTCATCCGCGCGATCGAACTGCAGCGGGTTGACGAAGATGCTGACGACGACGCGGTGGGCGCCCGCCCGCGCCCGCTCGATCAACGTGGCGTGCCCGTCATGGAGCGCGCCCATGGTCGGCACGAAGCCGAGTGTCTCGCCCGCCGCGCGCACCTGTGCGGAGAACGCGCGCATCCCGGCGATGGTGTCGAGCACGAGCGGCGTCACTGATCGTCCTTTGCCGCGCCTGCCGTGGCTGGGGCGCCTGAGGCGGTCGCGGTCGCCGCGGCCGAGGGAAAGCGGCCCTGCCGCACCTCGTCGCCGTAGCTGCGCGCCGCGTCACGGACGACGTCAGCCAACCCGGCGTACCGGCGGACGAACGATGGGACCGCGTCGCCGAGCAGGCCCAGCATGTCGTAGCTGACGAGCACCTGACCGTCGCAGTCGGGACCCGCGCCGATGCCGATGGTCGGAATGTCGAGCGAGGCGGTGACCCGCCCCGCGGCGCCGGAGGGGACCGCCTCGAGCACCACGGCGAAGGCGCCCGCCTCCTGCAGGGCGAGCGCGTCGGCAAGCAGCGCGTCGACGCCGGCGTCGTCGAGCCGCTGGCGCCGGTGTCCGCCCAGCGCGTGGACCGACTGCGGCATCAGCCCGAGGTGTCCCATGACGGGAATCCCGGCCTCGGTGAGCCTCCGGACCGTCGGCGCCACCGGGCGTCCCCCTTCGAGCTTCACCGCCGCCGCGCCGCCCTCCTGCAGCAGCCGCCCCGCGTTGCGGACCGCCTCGTCGGCGTTCACCTGGTAGCTGAGGAACGGCATGTCGGCGATCACCAGCGCACGGACCGCCCCGCGCGAGACCGCGCGCGTGTGGTGGACCATCACGTCGAGCGTCACCGGCAGCGTGGTCTCCTCACCCATGATGACCGTGCCCAGCGAGTCGCCCACGAGCAGCGCATCGACGCCACCGGCGTCGAGCAGCCGCGCCATCGTCGCGTCGTACGCGGTCAGCACGACGAGCTTCTCGCCGCGCTGCTTCCGGGCGAGGAAGTCGGGCACGCGCACCCTAGTGGTTCCCATCGAGAGTCCTCTCCGCGTGGAGCGCGTCGCGTACAGCCTGCACCGTATCGGGCGACAGGCCGCGGCGCGCTGAGATGGTGAGCAGCAGATCGCCGAGCGCCTCGTACGCGCGGGCGGCCTCGGCCGGCGCGTGCGCCAGCGCCTCGGCATGCCGTGCGACGGTACCGCTGTCGCCCCGTGCCACCGGTCCGGTGAGGCGCAGGTCGGCATCTGGCGCCAGGGCATTCGCGACGCTGCGCTGGACCAGCGGTGCCAGCGCGGGGCGGCCGTGGGTGCGCGGAATACCGGCCCCTTCCAGCAGCAGGAGCGCCGCCTCGATCAGCGCGAACGCGCCGTTCCCCGCCAGCACCGCCGCCGCGTGATAGAGCGGCAGCGCGCCTTCGCGCAGCCGGACGGGTACTCCGCCCATCGCACCGACGAGCCCCTCGGCCCAGGCGCAGGCGTCTTCGTGCCCCGCGATCCCGAAGGTCGCCCCGGCGATCGCATCGACGCCCTGCGCGGCGGACGGGAAGGTCTGGAGCGGATGGCACATCCCGCATCGCCACCCGGCGCGGGCGAGCGACGCGAGCGGCTCGGCGCCAGACGCCCCGCAGGTGTGAACGACCACGTTCCCACCTGCCCGGGCGGCGGTGGCCATGCGCGCGGCCACCCCGGGGATGGCCGCATCGGTGACCGCGACGATCGTGGGAAGGCCGAGCGCCGCGAGATCTTCGTAGCCGCAGGCGATCGCGTCACCGCCGATGAAGGCGGCGGCCGAAGCGGCCCGTTCCGGCGTCCGGCTCGCGACGGCGGCCACCGTGTGTCCGCTCAGCACGAGTCGCCGGCCCAGCGCCTGCGCGACCGGGCCCGCGCCGGCGATGGACAGCGGAGATAGTGGTGACACCGGTCAGCGACCGGCGGGCAGTGTCCTGCCGAGCCAGCCCGTGATGGCCGACGTGACGTCGCGGCTGACGGTGCGATCGGTGAGGCTGCCGTATTCAGAGACCTCACCGGTGATCGCGGGGACCAGCAGGTGGTTGACGCCGCGCACGGAGACCGCCTCGACGACCTTCGATCGGCTCTTCGTCCGCGCGGCGCCCGCGAGCGTGTCGAGGTGTACCGCGGGAATCTGCCGGTCGAGCGCGCCGTGCAGGAAGAGCATCGGCTGCCGCACCTTCGATACGGCGTCCACCGGGTCGAAGGCGAGCAGGCTCTGGAAGAGCGGCGTGTCGGCCTGCCGCCGCATCTCGGCCGGCACCCCTTCCCATCCGGACCCGCTCAGGACAGCCGCCTGGATGCGCTTCTGCAGCGCCACCTTCTCCTCACGCTCGCTCGGCGTGAGGTTCAGCCGGTTGAGCTCGGCGGCCTGCTGCTCCAGCATGACCTCGGCGCCCGATTTCGACGCCGCGGCCAGGGAGACCACCGCGGCCACGCGGCGATCGCGCGCCGCGGCAAGCAGCGCGACCCAGGCGCCCTCGCTGTGCCCCAGGACGACGATCCGCTTCGGGTCGACGTCCTTGCGGTCGGCGAGCCACTTCAGGACCGCGCGCGCGTCCTCGGCGTAGTCGGAGAGCGTCGCCGACTCGGCGCGGCCGCCGCTCTGGCCCGTGCCCCGCTTGTCGTATCGCACCGTGATGAAGCCGGCCTCGGCCAGCGCCCCGGCCAGCTGGCCGATGATCGGAATGCCGGCGGCGTAGCCGTCGCGGTCGTCGACGCCCGACCCGCTCAGCAGCAGCACCGCCGGCGAGGTGGCCGCCGCCTGCCGGGGGCGGGTGAGCGTCGCGCCGAGGTTGAAGCCGACGGCGGCGATCGTGACCGGCTCGTCACCGGGGTTCGCGAACGTCGACGTCCGCGTGTTCGCCGTCGCGACGTCGCTGCGTACCACGTCGAGGGCCTGCGAGGGGATGTTGATGCTGACGAGCGCGCCGGTCCGGTCGGACGTGAGGTTCACGATCAGGTCCTGGCCGCCGTTCGAGAACTGGATCTCGTACCGGTAGACGTCGAAGCCGGTGGTGCCGTCCTGGACACGGCCGTTCGCGATGGCGCGCACGTGCACGAGCGCGTCGACGGCGGGGGGGACGAACGCACGCATGTCGTCGGGTACGCCGTTGATCGACGCGAACTGCCGGCCGAGCGCCTCGAACGAGCCGAAGAAGATGTCGGGGAGG
>CANIAI010000197.1 GCA_947465275.1 Acidobacteriota bacterium
CGGCTGTGCGTTCGACATCCGGTTCAGCACGTTCTCGTGCGCGATGATGCTCGGGCGCCCGAGACCGACGAACGCGAACGGCAGACCGCGAGAGCCCGCGGGGCCGACCATGGCGGCGTTACCGGCCGTCGTGGTCAGGCTCGTGTTGATGATGTAGCGGAGCACCGGCCGGTCGGTGAGCTTGCGAACTTCCGCGAGCACCTGGGGGACCAGCGCCTCGGGCGGCGTGTCCACCAGGACGACGCCATTCTTGCCGACCTGGACGGCGATATTGAGGCCGCCGGCGGTCACCATCGTGATGGCGCCCTGCACGGGGGTGGCGAACACCGCCGGAGCGGCGGCGGGCTGCTGGGCCTGGACGGTGACCAGCGTGCCGGCCGCGAGAGCCGCGGCCGCACAGACGGCGAAGGCAGTGTGACGCATGCTGAAGGGCCTCACCGTCCGTTGCCCAGCGCGCACGCGCCGCCCACGTTCATGCAGGTGCAGTAGCGTCCGCAGCGGTCGAGGGTCGACCAGGTCTGGGGCATCTTGGCGCGGTACTCGGGATACATCGTCTCGGCGCCGCCGCGCGTCGCCTCGTACGGGATGCCGTACCAGCCGGCGAACTCGCGCAGGTACGGGTTGGCGCCGGGCAGGTACGCGGGGACGACGTTCTCGCCCAGCGGCAGTTCCGCCGCGTAGTCGCACCAGTTCGAGCCGGTCGTCTGGCCCGGGTCGAGCGTCCACGACTGGCTCCGCACCAGGCGCTCGGTCAGGAACACCGGGTCGTCGATCACGGTCACGACCGTGAGGAAGGTGCCATGGCGCACCCAGTGTTCGGTCATCGTGCGCTTGTCGCTCGCGGGGATGCCGTTGCGCCGGAAGTAGTACTGCTTCAGGTGGGTGGTGCGGATGGTGAGCATGTTGCCTTCCCACCGTCCGGTCGAGAAGCCGGCCCAGGAGTGCGGCGCGGTCTCGGGCGGATGCGGGCGGCCATCCATGTAGATCGTCCGCTCGGCGTCATGGAAACCGTTGCGCATCTGGAATGCGAGGATGCGCTGGGTGAGCGGGTCGATGTCCGCCGTGATGCGGAAGTTGCCGGTTCCGCGCATGCCGTAGTCGGCGGCGTGCTGGCGACACTGGTACTCGGGCACCGCGGAGATCCGATCCGGGTCGTACGTATCGCCGCGCAGGCGGGCGGCTTCGTTGATCGGCAGGCCCAGGTAGTCCGCGATTTCAGGACCCGGAATCCGCTCCGGTCCATCTTCGTGATAGATGGGCACCCACTGGCCTGAGAAATCGATGTCCTGCCCGCGGGCGGCACCGGCGGTGCCGACGAGCAGCAGCACCGTCATCGCGAGGAACGCGACGTGAGGTCTACGCATGTCCACTCCCTGAACTGGTTGCATCGCTGTACCGGGCGGGCACACGACCGAGCTAGCTTAGGCGTGAACCGTGGTGCCGGGATAGTAAAAACCCGACACCCGCGAAGGGGCGGCGCCGGCCAGCGCCTTGAAGTCCTTGCCGAGGTGCGTCTGGTCGAAGTAGCCGGCTTCCTGGCTGATCCGAGCCCAGGTGAGCAGCGGCTGGCTGCGCTTCAGGTGCAGCGCGAAGTTCAGCCGCGCGACGCGGGCGTACAACTTGGGCGCGATGCCCATCTGTTCCCGGAACCGCCGCTCGAACTGTCGCTCGCCGAGTCCGCTGTCCGCCACGAGGTCGTGCAGGCGGACCCGGCCGCGCATATGACGGATCGCCTGCGCGGCGTCGGTGACCGCATGCCGCGGCAGGGCCAGCGGCAGGCGGGACGACAGGTACCGCTCGATCAGGGGCACCCGCGCCTCTGACGTGGCGGCGGAGAGTTCCTGGTACAGCACGTCCGGCGCGCGCCCGAGTACCTCACGCGCGTCGAGGGCGGTGTCCGTGAGCAGCTCGGTCGGCAGGTGGAAGAGCCGGTGGAAGCCCCCCGGCTGGAAGTGGACCAGCAGGCTTGCCCGCCGTCCGCGCAGGTGCAGGTCGGCGAGACGATGGGTCTGAGGACCGACGAGGAGCGGGGTGGGCAACACCCGGGTTCGGCCGCTCAGGTATTCGTAGGCTTCGGACGCCTGCTCGAAGTGGAAGGCGAGGACGACGTCGAACCGGGCCGTGACCGGGCTGATGACGGTGTCCTGCCCGAGGTGTTCCGCCCTGAGCACGTAGCCCTGGACGAACTCACGGAGCGGAGGCGAGGGGGGAACGACGCTGAGCGAAGTCATGGCGTCGGCTCAGGGGCCGACGCGCGAATTGTACCCGAGCGGACGGCGTCGCCGCCTCAGCGCGCCGCGGAGGCCACCTGCGGCCCGAGGCGCGTCGGGACATGCTGCCAGAGGACGGCGTTGGTATCGTGCCCCGGGGCTGAGCACCGCGGGTCGGCCGAGTCGACGATGCAGACGACCGAGCCCCGCCACGTCTCGTACTGGCCGGTGAGGCAGCCGCACGGCAGCACGCTGCCGCGAAGCAGGGTCCGGAGTCCGGGCGTCCACCCGAGGATGGAGCGCACGTAGGTCGGAACGGTTCTGGTCGATCTGAGCCAACGCTGGAACATCTGACGATCTCTCCGGTAAGTCACTCGAGGGGTGCCACAGCCAGCTGAGCAAGTTGTCGGCCAGACAGCCTTCGTTCTTTCGGGGTCTTTTCACACAGATTCGCTGCCGAGCTACCACGACTCAGGACAGCCGTCGTGCTGCGCTTGCAGATCCGGATTCACCGCCCGCCCTGGCCGCTGCAGCAGGGCACGGCCGACATCCGCACCGCTGGGGGCGTCCGCTCAGCGAATCTCCCGGTGCCATTGCAGGCGCCCGTGGTGCACGTGGCGGCCCGTCAGGACATGCGGACGTGGGGCATGGAGCAGGTGACGCGGCGACACGCCGCAGGGGTGGGGGGAGCGTGGCGGGCCTGGTGCCCAGGTCCGGAGCCCAGGCGGGAGGCGGGGAGTGTGGCCTGGGCGTGGGCGCGGGCGCGGGCGCCGACCGGAGTCGGCGCCCACGGGAGCACGTCTAGCCGCGGTCGGGCTGCGGCGTGACCCGGAGGTACGGCTTCTTCGCCACGAAGCCCTTCGGGAAACGGGTCTTCGCGTCCTCATCGGACACGTTCAGCGCGATGATCACATCCTCGCCCGGCTTCCAGTCGGCCGGCGTGGCCACCGAGTAGCCCGAGGTCAGCTGGAGCGAGTCGATGACGCGGATCAGCTCCTGGAAGTTGCGTCCGGTGCTGGCGGGATAGGTCAGCGTCAACTTGATCTTGTTGTCGGGGCCGATGACGAACACCGACCGGACGGTCACGGTCTCGCTCGCGTTCGGGTGAATCATGTCGTAGGCGGTGGCGACGGCGCGGTCCGGGTCGGCCACCAGCGGGAAGTTCAGCGCGTGACCGGTCACGTCGGCGATGTCACCGACCCACTTGTGGTGGGAGTCGACGGGGTCGACGCTCAGGCCGATCACCTTGACGTTGCGCTTGTCGAATTCCGGCTTCAGCTTCGCGACAGCCCCCAGTTCCGTCGTGCAGACCGGGGTGAAGTCCTTGGGGTGTGAGAAGAGCACGGCCCAGCTGTTGCCCTTCCAGTCGTAGAAGTCGATCGGGCCGTCCGTCGTGTCGGCCTTGAAGTTCGGCGCCACGTCACCAAGTCGAATCGCCATCGTGTTTTTCTCTCCCTTGCTCGTGCGGTCGGAAATGACGTCCTAAGTACGTACCCTCAGCGCGCGTCGAGTCAAGACACTGCCACGCTTCTGCTAGTATGTGCCGTCGGTACGATGAAACAGCGAACACTCGGTGCGGAGAAGTTGGCGGTTTCCGCGATCGGACTCGGGTGCATGGGCATGTCCCAGGCATACGGCGTCCGCGACGATGACGAGTCGGTCCGTACCCTGCACCACGCACTCGATCTCGGAATCACCTTCTTCGACACGGCCGACGTCTACGGGGCGGGGCACAACGAGACGCTGGTCGGGCGCGGCCTTGGCGCGCGCCGTCGTGAGGTCGTCCTGGCCACCAAGTGCGGCCTGCGGCCGGGCGCGGGCGGCGCGCCCATCGAGGCGGACGGGACGCCCGAGCACATCCGGGCGGCATGCGACGCGAGCCTGCGGCGCCTCGACACGGACGTCATCGACCTGTACTACCTGCACCGCGTCGATCCCGGCGTGGCGATCGAGGAGAGCGTCGGCGCGCTCGCGGACCTCGTCACGGCCGGGAAGGTCCGGAGCATCGGCCTGTCGGAAGTGGCACCCGGGACCCTGCGGCGCGCGCACCGCGTCCACCCGATCGCGGCCGTGCAGAGCGAATACTCCCTGTGGTTCCGGGAGCCGGAGCAGGGCATCGTGCCCGTATGCCGGGAACTCGGGGTGACCTTCGTGCCGTTCAGCCCGCTCGGGCGTGGATTCCTCTCGGGCGGCGTGACCGATCTCGCGGCGCTCCCCGAGCAGGACATGCGCCGGAGCGTGCCGCGGTTCCAGGACGAGCACCTGGCCGCCAACGTGCGGCTCGTGCAGCAGCTCGGTTCGAGGGCGGCCGATCGGGCGTGCACGCCCGCGCAGCTGTCACTGGCCTGGCTGTTGGCGCAGGGTGAGGACATCGTCCCGATTCCGGGGACGAAACGGCGCACCTATCTGGAAGAGAATGTCGCGGCGGCAGCGCTCGACCTGTCTGCCGGCGAGCTTGACGCACTGAATGCGATCTTCGCCCCGGGTGCCGCATCCGGCGAGCGATATTCGAAGGACATGATGCGGCTGGTCGATCGCGGGTAGGCCGCCGGTCGAATCGAACAGGGAACACTCAAGGAGGAATCATGCGCAGAAGCACGTCCTATGCTGGCGTCGTCGCCATCGTCGTCGGGATCATGTTGTCGTTCGGGTCGTTCGTGTTCGCTCAGGCCGATCCCTTCATGGGAACGTGGGAACTGAACGCCCAGAAGTCGACGTTCGAGACCGGCGGCGGGCCGGGTGTCCGCAAGCGGACCCTGGTGATTGCCGCGAAGGGCGACATGATCAGCCACGTCCAGGATTCCTTCCGCGTCGGGCAGGATGCCGTCGTGAAGGTGCTGCTCGAGGCGAAGTACGACGGCAAGGACTACCCGGTGACCGGCGCGGCGTTCGACACCGTGGCGTTCACCCGGACGGGTAACAAGCTGGAGCGCGTGGCGAAGAACCGCGGCATGCAGGTCGAGACCGCGACCTACACGGTGGCGCCCAACGGCAAGACGATGACCGTGGTCACCAAGGGTGACAACTACGGCGTCATGTACGGCAGCACGCAGATCTTCGAGAAGCAGTAGCCGCCGCTGAAACGTGA
>CANIAI010000198.1 GCA_947465275.1 Acidobacteriota bacterium
CCACGACGACCGCGCCGTCGCCGCGAGCGCCGCCGGGTCGGGCACCATGAGCGCGAGGTTCGCCTCGAGCTGGGCCAGCGCCTCACCGGACGGGCGCAGTTCGCGCGCTTCCACCATCGCGGCGCGCGCGCGGTCGACATCCCCCGCGGCCATCGCGGCCGAGGCGGTATCGAGCAGCGCCTGGTACCGCCGCTCCTGGATGCGTTGCTCGAAGCCGAGCCAGCTGCCGGCGTCGACGCCGGTCGGGATGTATCGGGACGGGGGGCGCAGTTCCGCGCGGTCGTGGTTGGCCATGGCAGTCGGTGCCGGCCGTCCCGGTTCAGTCAGGGGAGTCGGCTGGCGCCTTTCCCGGTTGCAAGCGCGTTGCCCATCCGCGATCCCGACACGGCCGGATGAGCCGGCACCCAGCAGCGCCACGGGCGGTCGACCCCCACACGGATGCCGATTCGCGGGCCCCAGGCAATGCCCGGCACCCGCACGCCGCGATCCTCGATGCGGAGCGCGCCGCCCGTGAGGTCGCGGCGGTTGTCGCGCAGCGTAATCCCGAGCGCGCGCGTCAGGTTTCCAGGCCCGCGACACAGCTGCACGTCCGGCACGGCGCGGCCGGCTGTGTCGCGACGGGCATGCATCAGCGGCAGCCCCTCGAGTGGATCGAGCGCGCGAATCAGCACGGCGGCGGGGTGCCCGGCGGGCTCGGTGACCGCGTTCACGAGGGAATGGATGCCGTAGTTCAGGTAGACGTAGGCGATGCCGGGCTCGCCGTAGAGTGGCGCGTTGCGCGGGGTGGGACCCGGCGCGGCATGGCAGGCGGGATCATCCTCCCCACTGTAGGCCTCGGCCTCCACAATCACGCCAGCCGTGATGCCGTCCCGGGTGTCGTGCACCAGCACCTTCCCGAGCAGCGCCGCCGCAACCTCCAGCGTCGGCCGCGCGTAGAAGCGCCGCGGCAGCACGCGACGCGACATGCGCTGCCGTCTACTCCCCGGCGTAGGCGTGCGTGCGTCCGCTCGCGAGCACGCCGCGCAGCGCCTGTCCGGTGAACGACGCGTCGACGCGCGCCACCTGCTCCGGCGTGCCGGTCGCGACAATCGCGCCGCCCGCGGCGCCGCCGTCGGGGCCGAGGTCGATCAGGTAGTCGGCCGTCTTGACGACGTCGAGATTGTGCTCGATGACCAGCAGCGTGTGCCCGGCTTCGACCAGCTTGCGGAACGCGGCCAGCAGCTTGGCGATGTCGTCGAAGTGCAGCCCCGTGGTCGGCTCGTCGAGGATGTAGAGCACGCGGTCGCCGCTGAAGGTCGACAGGTGCGACGCAATCTTGATGCGCTGCGCCTCGCCGCCCGAGAGCGTCGTGGCCGGCTGGCCGAGCCGGAGGTAGCCGAGCCCGATCTCGTCGAGCACCTGCAGCCGCCGCAGCACCTTGGGGAGTCCGCTGAAGAACGCGATCGCCTCGCGCACCGTCATCTGGAGCACCTGGTGCACGTTCTTCCCCTTGTAGCGCACCTCGAGCACCTGCGGCTTGAAGCGCTTGCCGTCGCACTGGTCGCAGGGGACGAAGACGTCGGCGAGGAACTGCATCTCGACGCGCACCTCCCCCTCGCCCTGACAGGCCTCGCACCGGCCACCCGGCACGTTGAACGAGAAGTGGCTCGCGGTCAGGCCGCGAGACTTCGCGTCCTTCGTCTGCGCGAACAGCTCACGCAGCGGATCGAACGCCTTCAGGTAGGTGACCGGGTTCGACCGCGGGGTGCGCCCGATGGGCGCCTGATCCACAAGGATGACGTCGCTGATGAACTCGAGTCCCTCGAGCGAGCGATGGCTGCCGACCCGGCGGTCCCAGTCACCCTTCGCGCGCTTGATGGCGGCGTAGAGCACGTCATGGACGAGCGTCGACTTGCCCGACCCGCTGACGCCGGTGACGCAGGTGAGTGTGTTGAGCGGGATGTCGATGTCGACGCCCTTGAGGTTGTGCTCGCTCGCCCCGCGCAACCGGATCTTCTGGCCGAGTCCCCGCCGACGCGGCGATGGGATCGGAATCGCCAGCTCGTTACGCAGGTACTTCGCGGTGAGCGAGCGCGGTTCCAGCATCAGGCCCGCCATGTCGCCCGAGTAGACGACCTTCCCCCCCTGCTCGCCCGCCCCGAGGCCGATGTCGACGATGTGATCGGCGACGCGGATCATCTCCTCGTCGTGCTCGACCACGATGACCGTGTTCCCCTGGTCGCGCAGCTGCAGCAGGATGTCGATGAGCCGCTGGTTGTCGCGCGAGTGCAGGCCGATGGACGGTTCGTCGAGCACGTAGAGCGTGCCGACGAGCGCCGAGCCGAGCGAGGTCGCCAGGCTGATGCGCTGCGCCTCGCCGCCCGACAGGGTCGACGAGAGCCGGTCGAGCGTCAGGTAGTCGAGCCCGACGTCGGTCAGGAACTGCAGCCGCCGCTTGATCTCGTGCAGCACCTTCTCGGCGACGGTCGCCTCCTTCTCGGAGAGCGCCAGCGCCGCGAAGAACTGCTGCGCCTCGCGGACGGTAAGTGCCGAGACCGCATCGATCGTCAGCTGGCCGACGCGCACGTCCCGCGCCTCACGACGCAGGCGCGCGCCGCCGCACTCGGGACAGGGCTGGTAGCCGCGATACCGGCTGAGGAAGACGCGGACGTGCACCTTGTACTTCTTCCGCTCGAGCGACCGGAAGAAGCCGCGCACCCCCTCGTAGTCGCCGCTCCCCTCGATGACGAACGCCCGCTCCGCGTCCGTCAGCGACGACCAGGGGACGTCGAGGCGCACCGGCCCCTGCTTCGAGGCGCGCTTGAGTTCGGCGAGCTGCGCGCGGTACTGGGGACGCGTCCACGGTTCGATCGCCCCCTGGTTGAGCGCCTTCGACGGGTCGGGCACCACGAGGTCGAGGTCGAGCTCGATGACGTTGCCGAAGCCATGGCAGGTGGCGCACGCGCCGAACGGGTTGTTGAACGAGAAGAGGCGCGGCTGCGGTGTCTCGTACGCGATGCCGCACGTGCGGCACTCGAAGCGTTCCGAGAAGACGAGCCGGCGTGGCTCGCCCTCGGCCGGCAGCACGACGGCGAAGGCGGCGCCGCCCCCCTCGCGATAGGAGGTCTCGATCGAATCGGTCAGACGGCTGCGGATGTCCCCGTCGAGCCGCAGGCGGTCGACCACGACGTCGAGCGCACCGCGTCCGCGCAGGTCGGCCGGGTCGATGTCCTCGATCGTGACCGCGCGCCCGTCGATGAGCAGGCGTCCGAAGCCTCGCCGGCGAAGCGTCTCGAGCGTCGCGGCGAGCGGGTCGACGGCCGGGCCACGCCGCCGTCCGCCCGGGACCGCCCCGGCGTCGTCGCCCCCTTCGCGCACCTCGTCGGCCTCGGCCGTGTCGGCCGGCGCCGCCGCGGTCATCGCGACCACCGGCATCTCGAAGCCGATCAGCAGGCGCGCGTCGGCCGGCAGCGCCGCGAGTTCGCGGGCCACCACCTCGGCCGTCTCGCGCACCACCTCGCGTCCGCACTGGCGGCAGTACGTCCGCCCGACGCGCGCGAACAGCAGCCGCATGTAGTCGTGGATTTCGGTGGTGGTGCCGACCGTCGAGCGCGGGTTGCGGACGCTGTTCTTCTGGCGGATGGCGATTGCCGGGCAGATCCCCTCGATGCTGTCGACGTCCGGCTTCTCCATCCGCTCGAGGAACTGGCGGGCGTACGCGGAGAGCGACTCGACGTAGCGCCGCTGACCTTCGGCGTAGATCGTGTCGAAGGCGAGCGACGACTTCCCCGAGCCGCTCACGCCGGTGATGATGATCAGCTTCCCGGACGGGAGCGTGACATCGACGTTCTTCAGGTTGTGCGTGCGGGCGCCCCGGACGACGAGGGGGCCACGCGAGGGAATCCGACCGTCAGCCATGTGTCAGGGTCACTGTGGCGAATTTCGCCAGAACCGCAAGCGGCCATCGTACCCCCTGCAGCCGAGGTCTTCAAGCTGAAGGAGGCCTGGGCTCCGCGGCGGCCAGCGCCCGCGTGTTCCGCGCGGCCGACAGCAGCAACACCCCGAGCAGGCCGACCGCCGCCACCGTGCCGCCCACATCGAAGAGCGGCACCCGCCCGAGGGGCCCGAGCGCCACGTGGGGGTTGCGGAAGAGCGCCAGCGTGCCGGCGGCGAGCAGCAGGCGCAGCTCGGTGGGCCCGATCCCGGCGAACGACATCCGGAAGATGCCCTGGACGGCCGTCGCCAGGAAGACCTCCCCGGTCACCAGCAGGTAGCCCGCGAGCACCGCCAGCGCGATGACCGGCGACATGAAGCCCGAGAGCGCCAGCCCACCCATCAGCAGCGCGGTGCCGAGCAGGTCGAGCACGTGATCGACGTAGAAGCCGTAGCGCGGGCGCTCGACGCGGCGTACCCGCGCGAGGGTGCCATCGAGGCTGTCGCCGAACCAGTTGAGCGCAAGGCCGATCAGGACCAGCCAGAGCGATCGGATGTCCCATCGGGCCAGCGCGAATCCGGCGCCGGTCACCCCCATGGCCAGCAGGGCGAGTGCCGTCAGGTGGTCGGAATTGACGGGTCGTGGCAGGCGATGGGCGATCCAGACGAGCAGGCGCTTCTCGGCGGCGGCGAGCAGGGCACGATTGTCTCGAACATGTGAGGTCATCTGTGTTCCTCCACCGATGAAGGTGCAGGGCGTCTGGAAACCGGCTCACGGGCCCGAATGCTGCATCGTCCCGCGGCATGGACAGAACGCTCAAGCATGCCCGCACCTGGCTGCCGCTGCTGGTGCTCGCCGTCGTGGCCCTGGCCGTCGCGATCGTGGTCCTCGCGCAGCGGGGGCAGGGAACACCCGGCGAACTCGACCGCTTCCGGGAGCCCGGCAGCACCGCGCCCGGCACGGCCGGCACCGGCGGAGACCTGAGCGACGTCCGCCCCACAAGCGAGGGAGGCGTCGGGGCGAACACCGGTGTCACCGGTGAGGTCGACCCACCGGCGACCATCCGCGAGGTCGAGACGATCACCGGCGCCGTTGACGGCCATGAACTGATCGGCCGCCGGGTCGAACTGGAGGTGCCGCTGGTGAGCCGCGCCGGCAGCAAGGGCGTGTTCTGGGTGGGTCCCTCAGACAATCCGCTCCTCGTGGTGATCGCGCGCGACACCCGCAGCGACCGGCAGGAGCGCGCCGGCGACCCGCCGGATCAGGGGATTGCCCCGCTGACGAGCGGCACGGTGCTCATCAGCGGCACCGTCCAGAAGGTGCCCGAGGCCGAG
>CANIAI010000199.1 GCA_947465275.1 Acidobacteriota bacterium
CCAGATCCAGCGCGTACCGAGCCACGCCCCAGGTCAGGCCGACCGCGCCGAGCGCGCCGACCGTGCCGGCGATCGTGCCGAGCACGCCGTATTCCAGCAGCAGCATCGTGGCGATCAGGCGGCTGCTCGCCCCCAGCGTCTTGAGGATCGCCGCCTCGTAGACCCGCCGGAACTTCGTCATCGACACGGCGCCGATGAGGATCAGCATCCCGCTGAACAGCACGAGCCCGCCGACGACGCTGACCGCGAGCGTCACGTTGTCGAGCACGGCCGTCACCGTCTGCATCACCTCGCGGACGTCGATGACCGACACGTTCGGGAACTGCCGCACCAGGTCGCCCTGCATGCGGGCGCGCGCATCCGGATCGGCCGGCCCGCGGAGCGTCGAGATGAAGGTGTGCGGCGCCTGTTCGAAGGTACCGGGCCGGAAGACGAACATGAAGCCGCCCGTGCGGAAGTCCTGCCAGTTGACCTTGCGGACACTCGTCACGCGGGCGGTGATCACCCGTCCCAGCACGTCGAAGCGCATCCGGTCGCCGATGTGGATGCCGCGGTCGAGGAACGCCTCCTCGATCGAGACCTCTGTCTCGCCCGCGGTCGCCCCCGCCGCCTCACTCCCCCACCACCGGCCATCGAGGATCGTCTCGTTCGCCTGCAGTTCGGGACGATAGGTGACGGTGAACTCGCGCGCGAGCCCGCCGCGACCGCGCACCTGCTCGTAGCTGTCGAGCGCGAGGTCCCGTCCCTCGACGCCGACCACGCGGGCGCGGAGCACCGGGAGGATGCGCGGGTCGGCCTGCGTGCGGTCACGCAGGAAGGCGCGCAGCGGGTCGACCTGATCCGGCTGGATGTCGATGAGGAACAGGTCGGGCGAGTCGGCGCCACCCTGCACCGCGAAGTCGCGCAGCAGGTTCGCCTGCAGCCCCCGCACGCCGAGGATGAAGAAGGCGCCGAGGCCGACCGCGAGCAGGATCACCCGCGTCTGGTTGCCCGGGCGCGCCATGTGCAGCACGGCCTGCCGCAGCGCGAACGACCGCGCGTGCCGCAGCGGCTGGATGGCGCGGACCAGGAGCCATCCGGCCAGGCTCAGCACGGCCGCGGTGCCGACGAACCCGGCCGACAGCCAGAGGCCGACACGCAGCGACCCGGCCTGCCACGACGCGACGCCGACGAGGGCGGCGGCGACGGTGCCGGTGACGCTCCACTTCAGCCAGTCGATCCGGTCGGGTGGTGGGATGTCCTGCCGCAGCAGGCGTGACGGCTTCACCTGCCGCACGTCGAGCAGCGGCACCACCGAGAAGAGCACCGAGACCAGCACGCCGATCAGGAGCCCCTGCACCACCGCGGGTCCGGTCAGCCCGACCGAGACGGGGAACATCGTCGCCAGGTCACCCACGAAGCGCGGCACCACCGCCAGCACCACCCCGGCGATGCCGATCCCGAGGCCGCTCCCGGCGAGCCCGAGGATCAGCACCTGCCCCATGTAGACGGCGAGCACCTGTCCGGAACTCGCGCCGACGCACTTGAGGATGGCGATGCTCCGCACCTTCTGCTGCACGAACACCCGCGTGACGCTCGAGACGCCGATGCCCCCGAGGATGAGCACGACGAGCCCGACCAGGCTCAGGTAGTTCTCGGCGCGCGTGAGGTTCTCGCCGATCTGATCCTCGCTGGTGCGATACGACCGGACGCCGACGAACTCGTTCGCGAGGGCGCCCCGCAGCCGCGCGGTGAGCGGCTCGAGTTCCGACGGCGGCACCTTGAGCAGAATCTGCCGGGTGACGCGGCTGCCGAAGCCGAGCAGTCCGGTCGCGTCGAGGTCGGCGCGATCGATCATCACCCGCGGCCCGAGGCTGAACGCGCCGAGGCGGCGTCCCGGCTCGGACGCGATCACGCCGCGGATCTCGAAGGTGCCGGTGCCGATCTGGATGCGGTCCCCGACCCGCAGGTTCAACTGGGCGAGCAGTTCAGGCCTGACGAGCGCGCCGCCGTTCCGCACCAGGTCGTGGCGGTAGGCCCCCTCACGCAGCGTGACGTCGCCGTAGAACGGGAACGCCGGCGGCACCGCCCGCAGTTCCACCATCTTCGACCCGGGCGTCTCCGGATCGGCCGCCCGCACCATCGTCGACAGCTCGATCGCGTCGGCGCGCGCCGACACGCGGCCCGCCTGCGCCTCCGCCGTGAGCAGCGACGCGACGGTGTCGCTGAACGGACGGTTGCTCGTGAGGAGGAGGTCGGCGGCGAGCAGGCTCCGCGCCTCGGACGACAGCGTGTTGCGCACGCCCTGGATCACCGACCGGATCGAGACGATCGCCCCGACCCCGATGGCGATGCAGATGAAGAAGAACAGCAGCCGGTGCCACGATGACCGGATCTCGCGGACGGCCATCCGCAGCACGAACGTCATCGCGCGACCGCCTCGGCATCGGCGACGCGCCGGCCGTCGCGCAGCACGAGCCGGACGTCGGCGAGCGCGGCCAGTTCGTGGTCGTGTGTGACCAGGATGAGGGTGGACCGGCGGCTGCGATGCACGCCGAGCAGCAGGTCGAGGATGACGCGCCCGGTCGCGGAGTCGAGGTTCCCCGTCGGCTCGTCGGCGAGCAGGATCGGCGGGTCGTTCGCGAGGGCGCGCGCCAGGGCGATGCGCTGCTGCTCGCCGCCCGAGAGCTGTGAGGGATAGTGGTGGCCGCGTTCCGCCAGCCCCACCTCGCCGAGCAGCTGCCGGCCACGGGCGTTGGCGTCCCGCCGACCGGCGATCTCCATGGGCACCAGGATGTTCTCGAGCGCGGTGAGCGAGGGCACCAGGTGGAAGGACTGGAAGACGAAGCCGATCTTCGCGCCGCGCAGCCGCGCCAGGTCGTCCTCGCCGAGGCGCGTGATATCAGCGCCGTCCACGAGGATCGATCCGGTCGACGGCGCGTCGAGCCCGGCGAGCAGGCCCAGCAGCGTCGACTTGCCGCTGCCCGACGGGCCGACGATCGCGATGAACTGTCCGGAGGGTATGGTGAGGTCGAGCGGATGGAGGATCGTGAGCGGATGGTCCCCGCTCATCACGGTGCGGGATACCCCACGAAGTTCGATCATCAGCGGGCTTTCTCGAGCAGCGGCTGCAGCGTCTTCCAGATGTTCGCTTCGACGATGCGGGCGCCGGCCGGGTTCGGGTGAATGCCGTCGGCGATGTTCAGCGCCGGGTTGCCCGCCACCCCTTCCAGGTAGAACGGGATGAACACGATGCCAGGCTCCTTCGCGAGGTCACGATAGACCTGGCGGAATTCCGCGGTGTACGAGGCGCCGTAGTTCGGCGGCGCCTCCATCCCGGTGAGCACGACGGTGATGCCGCGCTGCTTCGCCGTCGAGATGACCTGTGTCAGGTTGCGCCGGAGGTCGGCGACCGAGAGGCCGCGCAGGCCGTCGTTCGCGCCGAGTTCCACGACGAGGACGCGCACGTCACCGTCGAGCGACCACTCGAGCCGGCGGACGCCGCCGGCCGAGGTGTCGCCGGAGACACCGGCGTTCACCACCTCGTAGCGGTAGCCTTCGCGATCCAGCCGCGCCTGCGTCAGGGACGGGATCGACTGCTCGCGCTCGAGGCCGTACCCCGCGGTCAGGCTGTCGCCGAGGAACACGATGCGCGGCCTGGCGGCGGTGCTGGCCTCGCGGCTGGCCGGCGTGCTGTCCGCCGTGCTGACCGCCGTGCTGACCGACGAGGCGCGCGGCGCCTCGCCTGAGGCGGCGGCGGTGCCGCGGTCTGGCGGCGTCTCACCGCCTCCGGAGCAGGCCAGGAGCCCGCAGGCGAATACGAGGGCGACCGCCGACGCTGTCTTCATGGATGCCAATCCCATTATGTTATATGGGCACACAGAGTCCCGGACCCCTCACCATGCCTGATTCGACCTTTACCGACGCCCTTCGTAAGACGTATGCGGAGCTCGACCAGTTGCAGTTCGTCGATGCGCTCTGGGCGCGCGACGTCCAGGTCTGGACGGGTGACGAGGCCACCCACCGGAAGATCGCCGGCCGCCTCGGCTGGCTCGGCGCGCTCGATGTCGTGGAGCCCCAGCTGCCCCGACTGAAGGCATTCGCCGACAGCCTGAGGGGCGACGGCCTCACCGACGTGGTGCTGCTCGGCATGGGCGGGTCGAGCCTGGCCCCCGAGGTGCTGCGGCAGGTGCTCGGCCGGGCCGGGCAGGTGCCGCGCTTCCGCATGCTCGACTCGGTCGATCCAGACGCCGTGCGGGCCGCCTGCGCGGCGCCCGCGACGACACTCTTCGTACTGGCGAGCAAGTCGGGCGGCACCATCGAGCCGAACGCGATGGCGGCCGAGGCGGTGCGCGCCCTCCAGGCGGCGGGCATCACCGACTGGGCGCGACGTGTCGTCGCCATCACCGATGAGGGCACCGCGCTGCACCGCCGGGCGCAGGAGTCGGGGTTCCGTGAGATCTTCGTGAACCCGTCGGACATCGGGGGCCGCTACTCGGCGCTGTCGCTGTTCGGCCTGGTGCCTGCCGCGCTCATGGGCATCGACCTCGACGGTCTCATGGCCGAGGCCCGCGCGATGGAACAGGCCTGCCGGGTGTCGGTGGGTGCCCGCAACCCCGGCGTCGTGCTCGGCGCCTTCGCCGCGGCTGGGGCGCGCGTCGGCCGTGACAAGCTGACGCTGCTGCTGCCCGAGCGGCTCGCCTCGTTCGGCCTGTGGGTCGAGCAGCTGGTCGCGGAGAGCACCGGCAAGCAGGGGCGCGGCGTGGTCCCGATCACGGGAGAAGCCGGTCCGATCGTCTGGGGCGCCGACCGCCTGTGCGTGGCCGTGACCATGGGCGCCGAGGCACCTGCCTCCCCGCTGCTCGATTCGGCACGCGCGGCAGGCGTACCGCTGCTCGATCTGGCGATGCCGGGCCCGCTCGCGCTCGGCGCGGAGTTCCTGCGCTGGGAGCTCGCCACGGCCGTCATGGGGCGCCTGCTCGAGGTGAATCCCTTCGACGAGCCGAACGTGCAGCAGGCGAAAGACGCCACCGGCATCCTGCTGGCCGAGTACGAGCGAACCGGCGTGCTGCCCGAGCCCTCGTCGAGCGCGCTGACCGCCGATGCGACCGTCAGCGTCACCAGTGCCGCGGCCGGTCAGGGCGCGGTGCCCACCCTGACGGCCCTGCGCGAGGCTGGGGACTACCTCAGCATCATGGCGTACCTGCCGCCG
>CANIAI010000200.1 GCA_947465275.1 Acidobacteriota bacterium
CCGCATTCGGCACGGCGGCGCCGCGTCATCCACGCGCCGGGCAGCCCGGCGGCGGGCGATCGGGTCAGGGTGGCCGTCCAGCCCGTGCGGGACGGGGCGGCTCGCGCGCCTGATCGGCGCGCGCGAACGCCGGGGACGCTAGTACCTCGGCACGGTCGGATCGACGAGCTGGGACCAGGCGTCGATTCCGCCGCTCAGGTTCAGCAGCTTCGTGAAGCCGTGGCGGAGGAAATACTCCGCCGCGGCACGACTGCGGATCCCGTGGTGGCAGTGGAACACCAGCAGCGTGTCGCGCTCCAGCGTCAGCAGGCGATCGTGGCTCGACTGGTCCAGCAGCGTGGCACCCGGAATCCGCGCCAGTTCCTGCTCGTGGTCGGTCCGCACGTCGATCAGCTCCAGCGGCGTCCCGTTCCGCAGCAGTGCCTGCAGGTCGGGCGCTGAGACCTCCCGCACCGCCGGCTGATTCGGGTTGTCCAGCACGAAGCCCGGCTCTCCCCCCTCCGTCCGAAACTCAATCGACAACCCGTCCGCCCGGCTCGCGCTGTTCGGATCCACGATGATGCGCAGGCCCCCGGCGTCAACGATCAGATCGTCCGGACCAGGCGTGTCGAGGCTCAGGTCGTGCTCGAAGTGCGCGCCGATCGTGATGCGCAGGTGCGTGCCGTCACCTGACGCGGTCGCCTCCTGAATCTCGCGCCGCGCCTCGTCACTCACCCGGATCGTGGGAGTCGTCATCGTCACAGGGTACGGGAGGTTGCACGATTTCGTGCCCGGCTGCACGCATGCCTCTCACGGACCCGCCCGGCGGCCCGCCCCATCGGTGTCGAGCACACGAAAGACGGAGCACCCCATGCCAACATCGGAGGTCGGCACACAATGAATGTGCATCCAGCCCTTTTTGCCGTGCACCGTGCCCTTCCACGCCGAAATGGAGCCACTCAACGAGCACTCCGCCCGTCAAGACACGTGCCGCGAGGGGGTCCTCGGCCAGAAGCTGCCCCTCCACGCGAGAATCGAGGCCCTCGAGACGCTGATCGAGGCCCTCGACACGGATCTGGAGGGGTCTCACACGCACATCGAGGCCTCGGAAACGATGGGCGAGCCCGGTAGCATCGAGGGGACATGAACCTGCTCCTGTTCCAGCCCGGTGAACTCGACGCCGGAGCAGCGCTCACCGTCGCTGACGGCCGCGCCCGTCACCTGCTCGACGTGCTGCACGTCGGACCGGGGTCCGAGGTGCGCGTCGGCGCGGTCGACGGCGGCATCGGCACCGCGTCGGTGATCGCGGTCGATGCCGGACGGGTGACGCTGCGATGCCGGCTCGGCGACCCGCCGCCCCGTCCGCGCGTCGACCTGCTGCTCGCGCTGCCGCGCCCCAAGGTGCTGCGGCGTCTCTGGGCGCAGCTGGCGGCGCTCGGCGTGGGCCGGGTGATGCTCACGAACGCGGAACGCGTCGAGCGGAACTACTTCGACACCCACCTGCTCACGCCCGCGGTGTACGAACCGTTGCTGCTCGAAGGCTTACAGCAGGCGCGCGACACCTGGATGCCGCGCGTCACGGTCCATCGACAGTTCCGCCGGCTGGTGGAAGACGAGCTCGACGCGCTCTGTCCGGCCGCGATACGGCTGGTCGCCGAGCCCGGCGAGGCGCCGCGTGTCTCACGAGCGCTGGCGCACGCGCCGCCGGAGGCGCGCGTGCTGCTGGCCGTGGGACCGGAAGGCGGCTGGAACGCGTTCGAGCTGTCGCAGCTCGAGGCGCATCGCTTCACCCGCGTCGGCATGCAGGCGCGCACGCTCCGCAGCGACACGGCGTGCGTCGCGCTGCTGACGCTCGTCCACGACGCGCTGGCGGCGGGGTGAGTGCCCGCGGCGTCTCGGCGGAGCTGGCCGCCGCGCCGCCTGCGCTACGACTTGTAGCGCGCTTCCTCCGCGTAGTACGCGGGGAAGCCGACCGCCGACTTCAGCGCCTCGAAGTCCATCGCCTGTGACGCGCGCTGGCCGGAGGCGAGTTCGCGCAGGGCGGCGCGCATCGCGCCGATCGACACGTTGAGGAGCGTCAACGGATAGACGGCGATCTTGTACCCGAGCTGCTCGAGCTGCGCCGGCGGCAGGAGCGGCGTCTTGCCGCCCTCGATCAGGTTCGCCATCGTGGGGCCGCCGACCTCGGCGCAGTAGCGGCGCATCTCGTGCTCGTCGAGCGGCGCCTCGAGGAAGGTGATGTCGGCACCGAGCTCGCGGAAGGCCTGGCAGCGGGCGATCGCCTCGTCGAGCGAGACGCAGGCGCGGGCGTCGGTGCGCGCCATGATCAGGATGTCCGCACCCGCGTCGCGCGCGTCGACCGCGGCCCGGATGCGTGTCAGCGCCTCGTCCTGGCCGACCACGGCCTTCCCCTCGGTGTGACCGCAGCGCTTGGGCGCGACCTGATCCTCGAGCATGATGCAGGCGAACCCGGCGCGCGCGTAACCCTGCACCGTCCGCTTCACGTTCTGCGCGCTTCCGAAGCCGGTGTCGCCGTCGCCGATCATCGGGATCGAGACCGCGCGGCAGATGTTCTGCCCCTGGTCCACCAGCTCTCCGTAGGAAATCAGCCCCGTGTCGGGCATGCCCAGCCTGTCGGCCGAGACCGCGAAGCCGCTCATGAAGGCCAGCTCGAAACCCGCCTCCTCGCAGAGGCGCGCGGACATGGCGTCGTGACACCCGGGCATGACGAGGATGCCCGGCCTGGCGAGGAGTTCCCGGAGACGCGCGGCAGCGGTGGACATGCCGGACATTATCCCCGGCTCGGGGTATCGTAGGGCGCTATGAGCTCAGGGAGCACGGCGGCACCCGCATCCGCGCGGCCGGTGAACAGCCCGGCCCAGGTCCTGTTCGCCAGCCTGATCGGCACCAGCATCGAGTTCTTCGACTTCTACATCTACGCCACGGCGGCGGTGCTGGTGTTTCCGCGGCTCTTCTTTCCCTCCTCCGATCCGGCAACGGCGACGCTCGCGTCGCTCGCCACGTTCGGCATCGCGTTCCTCGCGCGGCCGATCGGCTCCGCGATCTTCGGCCACTTCGGCGATCGGGTCGGGCGCAAGACGACGCTGGTCGCCGCGCTGCTGACGATGGGCGTCTCGACCGTCGTCATCGGGCTGCTGCCGACCTACGCCTCCATCGGCATCGCCGCACCGCTCCTGCTCGCGCTCTGCCGCTTCGGCCAGGGGCTCGGCCTCGGCGGCGAGTGGGGCGGAGCCGTGCTGCTGGCGATCGAGAACGCGCCGCCCGGACGGCGCGCCTGGTACGGGATGTTCCCGCAGCTGGGGGCGCCGCTGGGCTTCTTCTTCTCGGGCGGGGTCTTCCTGCTGCTCTCGTCGGTGCTGTCGAACGACCAGTTCTTCCGCTTCGGGTGGCGCATCCCGTTCCTCGCGAGCGCGGTGCTGGTGCTCGTCGGCTTGTACGTCCGGCTGACCATCACGGAAACACCGGTGTTCCGCGCGGCGCTCTCGAGCGGCAAGCGGGTCGAGGTGCCGATGTGGGAGGTGATCCGCCATCACCCGGGCCCGCTGGTGTTCGGCACGATGGCCTCGATCGCCACCTTCGTGCTGTTCTACCTGATGACGGTCTTCGCGCTGACCTGGGGCACCACGGCGCTCGGCTACACCCGCAACGAGTTCCTGCTGATCCAGCTGTTCGGGATCTGCTTCTTCGCCGCGGGCATCCCGGTCGGCGCGATGATGGCGCAGCACGGACGGCGGAAGACGCTCGCCTGGGTCACCGTCGCCATCGGCGTCTTCGGCCTGATCCTCGCGTCGATCTTCAAGCCGTCGGTCGGCTACGCGATGCTGACGATGGCGCTCGGCCTCTGGCTGATGGGACTCACCTACGGGCCGCTCGGCACGGTGCTGTCCGAGCTCTTCCCCACGTCGGTGCGCTACACGGGCAGCTCGCTGACCTTCAACCTCGCCGGCATCTTCGGCGCGTCGCTCGCGCCGTACATCGCGCAGTACCTCGCCTCGACCTACGGGCTGTCCTATGTCGGCTACTACCTGTGCGCCGCGGCTGCGCTGACACTGGTCGGCATCCTGGCGAGCCGCGAAACCAAGGACACCGACCTGTGACGCGCTACTGGCTGATGAAGTGCGAGCCCTCCGCCTACACCATCGAGCGGCTCGAACGTGACGGGCGCACGAGCTGGGAAGGCGTGCGCAACTACCAGGCGCGCAACTTCATGCGCGACGAGATGCAGGTGGGCGACGGCGTGCTGTTCTATGCCTCGAACGCCGACCCGTCGGGCGTCACGGGACTCGCCGAGATCGTGCGGGCCGGCTATCCCGATCACACCGCCTGGACGAAGGGGCACCAGTACTTCGACGAGACCGGCAGCAAGGACGCCCCCGCCTGGTACATGGTCGACGTCGGATTCGTCGAACGGTTCGCCGGCGTGGTCTCGCTCGAGCAGCTCAAGACGACGAAGGGCCTCGAGGAGATGATGGTGACCCAGAAGGGAAGCCGCCTGTCGGTGCAGCCGGTCACCCGCGCCGAGTTCGCGATCGTCGCGCGGCTCGGGCGGGCGACCCGGGCTGCCGGCCCCGCGGCGGCGGAGCCCGCCCCGATCAGGCCGCCGCGGGCGGCCGGGCGACGCACGAAAAAGTAGGCAGATCCGGCGGATCCGCCCGTCGGATCAGGCGTTACGGGCACAAACCGCGCGAAGTGCCTTACTCTGTTAGGGCATGCTCCGCCAGACTGACGACCTCCGGATCACTCAGGTCAGACCCCTCATCCCGCCCGCGATCCTCCTCGAGGAGGTCCCGATCAGCGAGCGGGCGTCGCACGTCGTCGCGAACACCCGCGCCGCCATCGCGAGCGCCATCGCCGGCACCGACCCGAGGCTGGTCATCATCACCGGACCCTGCTCGATCCACGACACGGGCGCGGCGCTCGAGTACGCGGAGCGCCTGCAGCGGCTCGCGGAGCGGTACGGCAACGAGCTGATCCTCGTGATGCGCACCTACTTCGAGAAGCCGCGGACCTCGGTCGGCTGGAAGGGGCTCATCAACGACCCCGACCAGGACGAGACGTTCCACATCAACAAGGGCCTGCGCCTGGCGCGCAAGCTGCTGCTCGACGTGAACGACATGGGGCTGCCGACCGCCTCGGAGTTCCTCGACACGCAGGTACCGCAGCACATCGCCGACCTGACATCG
>CANIAI010000201.1 GCA_947465275.1 Acidobacteriota bacterium
ACATCGTGTTCTGGAGACTGAAGAAGGACCTGTCCCCCGCCGAGCGGCAGGCGGCCTGCGCCCGCATCAAGGCGGGTTTCGAGGCGCTCCCCGGCAAGATTCCCGGGCTGCAGAAGATCGAAATCGGCTTCGACTACGGACAGGGGGCCGACGCCTCGGACATCGTCCTCTACTCCGAGTTCGACAGCCGCGCTTCGCTCGCCGGCTACGACGCCCACCCGGAGCACCTGGCCCTGGTGCCGGTCGTCCGCGACGTCCGCACCGAGAAGCGGGTCGTCGATTACGACATCTGACGCCCCGCGCCAGACCCCGCGCATCACCCTGCGGACGGGCTGTCGCCGGTCAGCGGTCCTGCGACCGGCCGCCAGGCCCGTCTCCGGCGTCCAAGGAGCGTGACCCTGCGACGCGGGCAGCCCGTCTGCGCCAACCTGCGACGAGCGGGGTAAGCAGAACGCGTATTCCTGACGTAAAGTGAGGCACATGCCGCGCGTCTGCCCCCCGGCGGGGGCGTGCCGGCGTGGAAGACCCAGGCGGGGGCCGCCGTCGATTTCCGGGTGAGGGGTAGGAAATGGCCCTGCGCCGACGCTCACATCTGCTGGTCGTGCTGACCGTGCTGTTCGCGGCGTCGGGTGCGTACGCCTACGCGCAGCTCGCGCCGCCAGGCGGGTTCGGGGGCATCGGCGGGTTCGGGCAGCTGCGCGGTGAGCAGGGCGACCCGCCCGAATTGCCGAAAGGGCCGTTTCCCGACGGCCGCTTCACCTCATGCCGCATGCTCTACACCAGCGTCCGCCGCGAGGCGAATGGCGCGGGCTGGCGCACCGACTATCCCTGGGGCGAGCGGCACCTCATGACCCGGCTCTCCGAACTCACGAAGACGCAGGTCAGCCTGCTCGAGCCCGAGGTACCCCATGCCTGGCTCGTCCGGCTCACGGACGAGGCGCTCTTCCAGTGCCCGTTCCTCGTCGCTTCCGACGTCGGCACCATCGGGCTGTCACGCGAGGAAGCCGACCGCCTGCACGACTACCTGCTCAAGGGCGGGTTCCTCTGGGTGGACGACTTCTGGGGCGAGGCGGCCTGGAACCAGTGGTCCAAGGAGATCGCCAAGGCGTTTCCGCCCTCCGAGTTCCCCATCCAGGACGTGCCGCTCGACGACCCGATCTTCCACTCCATGATGGAGGTGAAGCGGGTGCCGCAGATCACGAGCATCCGGTTCTGGCGCTCGACGGGCGGCCGGTCGACCTCGGAGCGGGGCGCCGAGTCGGCCACTGCCCACTTCCGGGGCATTCGCGACAAGGGCGGACGGCTGATGCTGGTCATGACGCACAACACCGACGTGGCCGACTCGTGGGAACGGGAAGGTGAGGACCCGGAGTTCTTCTACCAGTTCTCGCCCGAGGGATACGCGCTCGGCATCGATGTCGCCCTCTATGCGATGACGCACTAGTAACAGGGGTACAATCAGCGCCCTTCGAGACCCGTCCGCGGATTGCCCGCGCGCGGCTGTCGGGGTCGCCGGGTACGACGGCGCCGGCCGGGTCCGGCTGGCAACAGGTGAGGAGTCGCTCCAGGAACCCATGTTCGACGCCCTCTTCCAAGCGCTGTTCTCGTATCGGCCGGTCGTCTTCCAGCAGGGAGAGGTGCGGTTCGACCTGTCGACCTCGACCGTGGTGGCGGCCGCGATCGCGGCGGTCGTCATGGCCGCGGCCGTGGTCACGTACCGATCCGTCCGGGGGAAGGGGACGCTGCGCGACCGGATCGTCCTGACCGTGCTCCGCATGGCCGCGCTGGCGGTCGTCCTGTTCTGCCTGCTCCGTCCCTCGCTGGTCGTCCGCGCCTCGGTGCCGCAGCAGAACGTCGTCGCCGTGCTGCTCGACGACTCGAAGAGCATGCAGATTCCCGACGTCAACGGGCAGCCGCGGGCCGAGTTCGTGCGCCAGCAGTTCGGCGCCGCCGACCGGCCGGTGCTCAAGGCGCTCGCGGATCGCTTCCAGGTGCGGGTGTTCCGCTTCTCATCGACCGCGGGTCGCGTGGCCTCGGCGAGCGACCTGACGTTCGACGGGTCGCAGACGAAACTGAGCGCCGCGCTCAGCGGCGTGCGCGACGAGCTGGCCGGGCTGCCCGTGTCCGGGGTCGTGCTCGTGAGCGACGGCGCCGACACGAGCGAGGCGGCGCTCGGGGAGTCGCTCCTGGGCCTCAAGGCCGAGAAGCTCCCGGTGTTCACGGTGGGCGTCGGCTCGGCGAAGCTGCCGAAAGACATCCAGGTCGACCGGGTGAACGTGCCCCGCTCGGTCCTGAAGGGGTCGGCGCTGCTGGTCGACGCGGTCATCACCCAGACGGGCTACGCGGGGCAGACGGTGCGGCTCGACGTCGAGGACGACGGACGGATCGTCGGCTCCCAGTCGGTGCAGCTGCCGTCCGACGGCACGCCGGCGACGGTGCGGGTGCGGGCGACGGCGTCCGACGCCGGTCCGCGGGTGTTCCGCTTCCGCGTGGCGCCCCAGGCGGGCGAGGTGGTCGCGCAGAACAACGTGCGCGAGGCGCTCGTCAACGTGCGCGACGCGCGCGAGAAGATCCTCTATTACGAGGGCGAGCCGCGGTTCGAGATGAAGTTCCTCAACCGCGCCGTGGCCGACGACAAGAACCTGCAGGTCGTCACGCTGCAGCGGACCGCCGACAACAAGTACATGCGGCTCAACGTGGATGGCCCCGACGAGCTGGCGGGCGGCTTCCCGAAGACCCGCGACGAGCTCTTCGGCTACAGCGGCCTCATCCTCGGCAGCGTCGAAGCGGGCGCCTTCAGCGGCGACCAGCTGCAGATGATCAGCGACTTCGTCGACAAGCGCGGCGGCGGGCTGCTCATGCTCGGCGGCGCCCGGTCGTTCGGCGAAGGCGGGTACGCGGGCACGCCGGTGGCCGATGCCCTCCCGCTCACGATCGACCCGCGCGCGCGCGCCGGCGACTCGAACCGCTTCTCACGGATGACGGTCGCGCCGACGCGCCCCGGCCAGACGCACGCCGCCACCCAGATCGCCCCGACCGAGGCGGCGTCGGGGGCGCGCTGGAAGGATCTGCCGCAGATCACCGTGATCAACGCCCCGATGGCGACCAAGCCTGGCGCGACGGTGCTGCTGACCGGCGCCGACGAGCGGGGCGCCGCCCAGACCGTGCTCGCGGCCGAGCAGTACGGGCGCGGCAAGTCGCTCGCCTTCCTCGCGCAGGACTCGTGGCAGTGGCAGATGCACGCCAGCATCCCGCTCGAGGACATGACCCACGAGAACTTCTGGCGGCAGATGCTCCGCTGGCTGGTGGACGGCGTTCCCTCCGTCATCGAATCGCGCACGACGAGCGAGCGGGTCGAACCCGGCGAGTCGGTCACGATCGAGTCGACGGTCGTCGACCCCTCCTTTGTCGAAGTGAACGACGCCACCGTCACGGCGCACGTGACGCGGCCGGGCGGCGACACCATCGAGGTGCCGATGCGGTGGGACGGTGAGCACGACGGTGTCTACCAGGGCACCTTCGTCAGCCGCGAGCCGGGCGCCTACGAGGCGAAGATCGACGCACTGCAGGGGCAGAAGGTGCTGGGCGAGGGCACGGTGCACGTCCGCGCGGTGCCGGGCGACGCCGAATACTTCGAGCCGACGATGCACGAGGCGCCGCTGCGCCGCATCGCGCAGGAGACGGGCGGCCGCTACTACACGCCCGAGAACCTGACGGGTCTCGCCGAGGACGTCCGCTACGCCGGTCGCGGTGTCACGTCGGTGGAAGAGCGCGATCTCTGGAACATGCCGATCGTCCTCATCGCGCTGGTCGCGTTGATCTGCGGCGAGTGGGCGTACCGTCGGGCGGTCGGCCTGCCATGAGGGGACTGCCGTAATGCTTCGCGTCTTCCTGCTCATCGTCGTCGGGCTGTCGGGTGATCCCGAGCATGGCACCGCGTTCCAGAAATGGGGCGCGACGCTGGCCGGCGCCGCCGATCGCCTTGGCGTGCAGCGACAGAACCTGGTCTACCTCGCCGACCCGGCGGAGGAGGGCCCGAAGGCCGACGGGCGGGCGACGAAGGTCGAGGTCGAGAAGGCGTTCGACCGCATCGGACAGGGCGCGACGGCCGACGACGTGGTGATGGTCGTGCTCATCGGGCACGGCAGCTTCGACGGACGCGACGCCAAGTTCAACCTGGTCGGCCCCGACATGAGCGCGAAGGACTTCGGCCTGCAGCTGCGCAAGGTGAAGGCCGGGCAGGTCGTCTTCGTCGATACGTCGAGCGCGAGCGGACCGTTCATCGAGGAACTCTCGGGGCCCGGCCGCACCGTCGTCACCGCCACCCGCAACGGCGCGGAGCAGTATGCGACGCTCTTCGGCGGGTCGTTCGTCGACGCGCTGACCAGCGAGGCGGCCGACGCCGACAAGAACCGCCGCATCAGCGTGCTCGAGGCGTTCCGCTTCGCGAAGGGCGAGGTGGCGAAGGCGTACGAGCGCGAGGGGCTGCTCTCGACCGAGCACGCGCTGCTCGACGACAACGGTGACAAGCAGGGCAGTCCCGACCCGATGCCCACCGCCGCTGACGGCAAGCGGGCCGCGGTCGTGACCGTGGGCTCGACCGACGCGGCCGCCGCGCTGCCGTCCGACCCGAAGGTACGCGCGCTGGTCGTCGAGCGCCAGGAGCTGGAGCGCCGTGTCGAGGCGCTGCGGCTGCTGAAGGACAGCATGGAACCGGCGAAGTACCAGGCGGAGCTGGAGCGGCTCGTGACCGAGCTGGCGCTCAAGACCCGTGAGATTCGCGCGCTGGACGGACCGAAGTAGTTACCCCTAACCGAGGCTGACGATGAGCGAACGCGTGAGCATGACCTCCCCCGTGTCCGATGTGGTCGATTTGAACTCGCCGGACGACATCGCCCTGGCCGATCGGATGAACCGTGGCCGCCAGCAAGTCATCCAGGAGCTCCGGAAGGTCATCATCGGGCAGGACGAGATCATCAACCAGGTGCTGCTCACGCTGTTCGTCGGCGGCAACAGCCTGATCGTCGGCGCCCCCGGGCTGGCCAAGACGCTGCTCATCTACACGATGTCGCGCGTGCTCGACCTGAAGTTCTCACGCATCCAGTTCACGCCCGACCTGATGCCGTCCGACATCACCGGCACCGA
>CANIAI010000202.1 GCA_947465275.1 Acidobacteriota bacterium
GCTCGTGGCGATCAACACGCTGCCGCACACGTTCAAGTTCTTCTGGGCCCCGATTCCCGATACGACCCTGACGCGCCGCCGCTGGTACCTGATCGCGAACCGATCTCGACGGTGACCCTCATCGTGCTGGGGTTCGTGCCGGTCACGGCAGGCACGACGGGACTGTTGAAGGTGTTGATCCTGGCGAACAGCGTGGCCGTGACCTTCCTCGGCATGTCGGTCGAAGGCCTGCTCGCGCACGTCGTCTCGGACGATGAGCGGGGGCGCGCCTCCGGCTGGCTGCAGGCCGGGAACCTCGGGGGCAGTGGCATCGGCGGCGGTGTCGCCCTCTTCCTGTCGCAGCGCGTGGGGCCACAGGTGGCCGTGCTGGTGGTGGCGCTCTCGCTGCTCGCCTGCTCCCTGGCGCTGCTCACGGTGCACGAACCGCCCGTCGAGCGGCATCCCTCGATCCTGCGATCGCTCCGCGGGGTGATCGCCGACGTCTTCGACACGCTCCTGCAGTCGCGCACGGGATTGCTGGCGATGATTCTCTGCTTCCTGCCGGCCGGGGCAGGGGCGGCCGGGGCGCTCTTCGCGGCGATGGCCGATCGCTGGCAGACGTCCGCGGACGCGGTTGCGCTCTACACCGGCGTGCTCGGCGGTCTCGTGGCGGCGGTCGGGTGCATGGCGGGCGGCTGGCTGTCGGACCGGATGGACCGCAAGACCGCCTACGCGCTCACCGGCTTCTTCCTTGGCGTCGTCGCGGTCGGGATGTCCCTGGGGCCGCGCTCCGAGCTCGGCTACGCCGTCTTCACCCTGGCCTATCAGTTCGGCTCGGGGCTCGCGTACGGGGCGTTCACCGGCTTCGTGCTCGAAGCCATCGGCCGCGGGGCGGTCGCGACGAAGTACAACGCGCTCGCGTCGCTGTCGAACATCCCGATCTACTACATGACCCGGGTCGACGGCTGGGCCTCGGAACGCTGGAGTGCCGGCGTGATGCTGCTCGTCGACGCGGCCAGCGAGGTCGGCGGCGCGCTGCTGTTCCTGTTCATCGCCTGGCTGCTGCTCGGCCGCCGCCGCACCCCGCAGGCCGCCGCGTCGTGAGGCGCTAGCACAGGAGCGCGACGACGAGCGCGGCCGTCGCCACGAGCAGCGACAGCCCGGCGAGCGCCAGCGGGGCGAGTGATCCGCGCAGTGCCGCGGCCGCCAGCCATCCGGACGTGCTGAGGGATCGATCGGCGGCCCCGCGCCCGTGCCCCGCCTCGTCGTCGAACAGCGACTGGCGCATGACGGCCTTCGCCGCGATCACTTCGGCCATGCCGGCCTCGAGATGGCGCTGGTGGATGCGCTTGCGATCGTCCGGGCCGGGCTCCGCCGCCGCCGCGAGCGCCGCCTTCAGCACCGCGTTCCTGATGTCTCCGCCGCTGACCGCATGGCGTGCGGCGAGGGCGCCGAAGTCGACGTCCGCCGCGAGGGGGGTGAAGCGCGGATGCACCTGCACCCGCCAGATGGCCTCGCGCTCCACCGGTCCCGGTTGTTCGAACCGCACGTGGGTGCGCACGCGGCGTTCGAACGCGGGGTCGAGGTTCGTCGCGAGGTTGGTGGCGAAGATCACCACGCCGTCGAACGCCTCCAGTTCCTGCAGCAGCACCGAGACGACGGTGTTCGCCTCGCGCGCGGCGGCCTGATCGAGCAGCGTCGAGCGTCGGGAGGCCACGGCGTCCGCCTCGTCGAAGAAGAGCACCGCCTGCTCCTCGCGGGCCGTCCGGAACGCGGCCACCACCTGCTTGGGCGTCTCGCCCATCCACATCGACTCGAGTTCCGCGTAGCGGACGACCAGGAGCCGGCGGCCGAGCGTGTGCGCGATCGCCTCGGCGCAGATCGTCTTGCCGGTGCCGGGCGGTCCGGCGAAGTTGAAGGCGAGCGCGAGACCGGTCGGGTGCCGTTCGGCAAGCCCCCACTGCCGGAAGATCAGGTCGCGGCTGGTGACCTGCACCAGCGCGAGATCCACGGCGCGACGGGTCGCGGGCGGCAGGATGACATCGTCGAGGGTCCTGCGGGGAACGATCGGTTCCAGCGGCCGGGAGCCGACGCCCAGGCCGGTCAGCAGGCGGGCGAGGGGATTCTGGACGGGCATCCCGTCCGTCGTGCAAGCGGAGCGCCGGCCCGACCGTCAGCGGAGGCCGAGCGAACCCTTCACCTTGGGCCAGTCGCGCTTGATGCCGAGGAACGCGTCGACGTCGGGGCAGAGGAGGAACGGATTCGTTTCACGCTCGAGGGCGAGCGTCGAGCTCGGCCGCACGCCGTAATCGTGTCCCGGCCAGACGGTGGCCTCGGGCGGGAAGCTGTGCAGCACCCGCTGCAGGCTGTCCCACTCGGTGCGCGCGTCCGCCTCGGTCGACGTGCCGCCCACCTTGCCGACGAAGAGCAGGTCGCCGGTGATCAGCAGCCGTCGGGTTCGCTCGAACACCACGACGTGATCGGGACAGTGTCCGGGCACGTGCAGGAACTCCAGCCCGAGCGTGCCGACCGGGAGCCGCGTGCCGGTGTCGAGCGGGACGGCGGGCCCCGACGGACAGGACGGGTGCGCCGCGATCACGGCGCCGGTCAGCTCGACGGCGGCCGCATTCCCGTTGATGTGATCGGGGTGCCCGTGGGTGTTGATGATGTGGGTGACCCGCAGCCGCTGCGCGCTGGCTCGCTCGACCAGGATCTCGGGCGCGAACGACGGGTCGATCAGGACGGCCACGCCGGCGGCGCGGTCGCCGAGGAGATAGCCGAAGTTGCGGTCGCCACCCGTCCGGATCTGCTCGAACACCAGCTGCATGCGGCGATTGTACGTGTGGGCCGGTGCGACGTCGCCGACGCTACGGCTTCGGCACGCGGATGGTGCTGATCATGAGGCTGCCGCTCACGACGTAGAGCAGCGCGAACGGATGCAGCGTCCAGCCGGCGATGTCGACCGCGCCCGGCCAGAAGCGGGGTCCGGTGAGGCCGAGCGCGTGCACCAGCGCGAGCAGCAGCACGATGACCACGCTGGTGGGAATAGGCGTACCCTGGAAGTGGCTCACCTTGCCGGTGTCGGCCTCGGTGAGCGCGGCGGCCGTCACGTTGAAGCGGGCGAGCCGGCTGATGCCGCAGCAGACGAAGACGGTGAGCGCCACCATGTCCCACCCGCCGCGCAGTCCGAGCGTGTAGCCCAGGACGGCAGGCGCCACGCCGAACGACACGACGTCGGCGAGTGAATCGAGATCGGCCCCGAGCGCCGACTGCCGGCGGTGACGCCGCGCGACGTACCCGTCGAGCGCGTCGCAGGCGAGGGCGACCAGCGGCAGGATGAACGCGCCCCGGAGATCGGCGCTTCGGTCGTCCTCGAGCCAGGCGAGGCAGAGCAGGATGGCGACCATCCCGCAACTCGCGTTCGCCAGCGTCAGCAGGTCGGCCGGGGTGAAGGCCCGGATCATCGAGAGGCGGCGGCTGTTCGGCTGCATGGGCTCCACCCTAGCAACTCCGTGGCCCCGCGTACCGACGAGGCGGCGTTACAATGGCGCGCGATGATCGGTTTCATCGGGCGCCGGTTGCTGCTGACCCTGCCGGTGCTGCTGGGTGTCGCGACGCTCGTCTTCTCGCTCATCCACCTCATCCCCGGTGACCCGGCGCAGGCGATGCTCGGCGAGGCCGCGTCCCTCGAGGACGTGGCGGAGCTGCGTGGCAAGCTCGGCCTCGACCAGCCGCTCCTCGCGCAGTACGGCAGCTTCCTCGCCGGCGTGGCGCGCGGCGACCTCGGGCGCTCGCTGCGCACGAACCAGCCGGTCACGGAGACCATCGTGGAACGGATGCCCGCGACCGCCGAGCTGGCGCTCGCCGCGATGCTGGTCGCCGTCAGTATCGCCATCCCGCTCGGCATCGTCGGGGCGGTGTGGCGGGGCACCGTGGTCGATCACGCTGCCATGACGCTGGCGCTCGCCGGCGTCTCGATCCCGAACTTCTGGCTGGGTCCGCTCCTGGCGCTCGTCTTCTCGGTGGAACTCGGCTGGCTGCCGGTGTCCGGCCGTGACGGGCTGGCGAGTCTCGTGCTGCCGGCGATCTCGCTGGGCGCTGCGCTGGCGGCCATCCTCGCCCGCATGACGCGCGCGACACTGCTCGAGGAACTGCGGGAGCTGTACGTGCTGGCGGCGCGGGCGCGCGGCGCGTCGCGGGCACGCGCGGTACTGCGCCACGCGTTCCGCAACAGCCTCATTCCCGTCGTGACGCTGCTGGGCCTGCAGTTCGGTGCCGTGCTCACCGGCGCCGTCATCACCGAGACCATCTTCGCGTGGCCCGGCATCGGCCGGCTGCTGATCCAGTCGATCGGGTTCCGCGACTATCCGCTGGTGCAGGGGTGCATCCTCTTCATCGCGATCACCTACGTCGGAGTCAACCTGCTCACCGACCTCGTCTACGGGGTGATCGATCCCCGCATCCGGTACGACTGATGGCACGTGTGGGAGCTGCCATCATCCTGATCGCCGTCCTGGCCGCGCTGGCCGGACCGGTGCTCGTGTCGACCGACCCGGCGTTCCAGGACCTGCCGCACCGGCTGGCGGGGCCGTCGCTCGCGCATCCGTTCGGGCTCGACGAGCTCGGCCGTGACATCTTCGTGCGCGTGCTGTACGGCGCACGCATCTCGCTGCTGGTCGGGGTCGTCGTGGTATCGGTGTCGACGGCGGCCGGGATGGTCATCGGGGCGGTGGCCGGCTACTACGGCGGGCTCGTCGACGAAGGGATCAGCCGGGTGATCGACATCCTGCTGGCGTTCCCGGGGCTGCTGCTCGCCATCGCGCTCGTGGCGGTGCTGGGACCAAGTCTCGGGAACGTGGTGCTGGCGCTGGCGCTCATCGGGTGGGTGGGCTACGCACGCCTGGTGCGTGGCCAGGTGCTGCGCGCGCGGGAGTTCGAATTCGTCCAGGCGGCGCGAGCCCTCGGGGCGGGCACGCCGCGCATTCTCGCGCGGCACATCATCCCGACGGCGATTCCCGCCGTCACGGTGCAGGCCACGCTCGGGATGGGCGGGGCGATTCTCGCCGAGGCCGCGCTCAGCTTCCTCGGGCTCGGGGTCCAGCCGCCGACGCCGAGCTGGGGCACGATGCTGAACGGCGGGCGGCTGCACCTGCTCGACGCCC
>CANIAI010000203.1 GCA_947465275.1 Acidobacteriota bacterium
CAGTAGAGGAAGTACTGCTCGTCGAACCCACCGACCTGCACGAGCGCGTCGCGGCGCGCGAGCATGCAGGCGCCCGACAGCCAGTCGACGACGGTGCTCGGCTGTCCCGAGGCGATCGCCTCCTCGGTGACGACGTTGCGCCGCGCGACCGACGCGCCGGGCAGCAGGCGGCGCAGCGCCGACGTGCGGCCGAAGAGCCCCGTGAGCATGTCGGGATCCCCGCGGGCACTCCCCTGCACCGCGCCGTCGGGGTCGAGGATGCGCGGTCCAGCGATCGCGCAGCGGTCCTCGGCCTCGAGCACGTCGACCAGCAGCGCCAGCGCGCCGGGCTCGAGCCGGCAGTCGGGGTTGAGCAGCAGCACCAGGGGGCCGCGGCTCTCGGCGAGGCCCTGGTTCATCCCGCGTCCGAACCCGACGTTCTCCGCGTTGCGGATCACGCGGGCCTGCGGTGCGAACGCGTCGACGAGATCCGCGCTGCCGTCGACCGAGGCGTTGTCGACGACGATCGCCTCCCACCGTCCCGGAACGGTGTCGCGCACCGACCGGAGCGCGGCCGTCAGCTCGTCGCCCGCGTTGTAATTGACGATGATGACCGAGAGCGTGGGCGCCATCGCCTGCGCGGGCGACTGGTCGCTCATGCCACGGCCACCCGGCGGTAGACCTCGAGCGTCGCCCGCGCCGTGCGCGCCCACGTGAAGCTGGCGGCACGGGCGAGGCCCGCGGCACGCAGCCGATCCCGCAGCGTGCCCTCCGTGGCGATCCGCACGATCGCGTCGGTCCACGCGGCGGCATCCGATGGCGGCAGCAGGAGACCGGCGTCACCGACCACCTCGGGCATCGACGCGGCGCGTGAGGCGAGGACGGGCGCACCCGACGCCATGGCCTCGAGCGTCGGGAAGCCGAAGCCCTCGTAGAGCGACGGATAGGTCAGCGCCAGCGTGCGTCCGTAAAGGGCGTGCAGCACGGATTCATCGACCTTGCCGAGCTGCACGACCGCATCGGGCACACCCGCCCGCGCCGCCGCCGCCGCGAGCCCTGACCCAGTGCCGCGATCGACCCCGGCCAGCACCAGCGAGAGCGCGCCGGCGCCGCGCGTGCGAGCGGCGATCAGCGCCTCGAGCACCACGCCGAGGTTCCGGCGTTCGTGCAGGTCACCCACGTGCAGCAGGAACGGCTCGCGCACGCCCGGCGGTAACGCAGGCGCGCCATGCGCCGCGGCCGCGTCGGCCGGCGCGAACGCCGGATCGACACCGAGCGGCGCGACGGTGATCCGGTCGGCCGGCAGGCCGTACGCGGCGACGATCTCGCCGGCCGAGAACGCCGAGTCGGTGATCACGTGCGCCGCCGACCAGGCGCTCCGGCGGTAGTACCAGCGGCGCACGCGATCGCGGCGATACGGATACCACTCGGGGTGCCGCGCATAGCTCACGTCGTGAATCGTCAGCACCACCGGCCGTCCGGCGATGAACGGCGCCGTGTAGGCGGGCGCATGCAGCACGTCGACCCCGGCGCGCGCCGCGGCCCGCGGCAACCCGACGAGCGTCCAGCCCGCATTGGTGGGCGGATGCGGCGGCTCGCCCACCTGGCCGACACCCCTGGGCAGCGAGAGCCCCTCACGTCCGCCGAGCGCGACGACCTCGGGCCCGCCGTCGAGCGCCACCAGCGCCCGCACCAGCTCCACGACATACCGGCGCACGCCGGCGGCGGGCGACTCGAACGCCCGCCCGTCGATCCCGACCTTCAACGAATCTCCATGTGCAGCCGTCGAACCGGACGCTCGAGCCTGGTGCAGACCTCGCGAATCCGCTGCTCCACGCTCCCGTTCACCGAGGGACTGCTCAGGATCACCTCGTCGACGGACAGGTGCCGCAGGGTCGGCTCGAGATCGTCGAGGGTGCCGCGCACCGGGACGCCGACGATCCAGCGGCGCGCCTTCATCGGGTCGTCGTCGATGAACGCGACCGGGTTCATGCTCCAGTGCGGATTCGCGCGCATCTCGCGGACGAGCAGTTGCCCGAAGGCGCCGGCGCCGTACACCAGCACGCGGGTGCTCCGCTTGTTGCGGGTCGCCGCCACCAGGTTCATCGCGCGGAACGAGGCGCGGGTCGCCACCACGGCGAACGTCAGCAGGATGGCATCGAGCAGGAACACGCCGCGCGAGAACCCTTCGAGGCGGTAGACGTAGGCCTCGAGCAGGATGGACAGGAGCGAGCCCATGCCGACGCCACGCGCCACGGCCGTGACGTCGCGCAGCCCGAACGTCGACCACGACCGCTGGTAGAGCCCGGACCCATACAGCGCGGCGAGCTTGCAGGCGAGCACCACGGGCAGCGACGCGGTGAAGTACGGCATGAACCGGTCGAGCCCCTCGCCCTCGAACCGGAGCCGGTACGCGGTGTAGTAGCAGGCGGTGATGAGCACGAGGTCGAGCATCACCTGCCCCGCGTGCCAGCGGAACGTCAGGTCCTTCAGCAGCGGCGCGAACGACGACTTCTGCAGCGCGATGAAGTCTTCGGCGTTGTAGGCGGGCACGCGCGCGAGATAGATGCCGAGCAGCGTCATCAGCACGACGAAGACAGCCGCGGCCGGGAACATCTGCTCGAGGCCGCCGGCGATCAGCGCCCAGGCGGTGACGCCGCCGACCAGCCCGACGAGGTAGAGGATGCGCACCGCGCTCCGCTCCGAGAACCCGAGCGATGCGAGACGGTGCGACACGTGATCGGTGCCCCCCTTCGTCGCGCTGCGCCCCGCGAGGCGCCGCAGCACGAGGACGAACCCGGTGTCGAACAGCGGCACGGCGAGGATCAGCGAGACGTAGAGCGCAGGCTCCAGCATCGCGGTGCGCCCCTGCCCCGCCGCCCCGAGCACCGGGATGAGCGACGCGCCGCCCAGCAGCGCCCCGAGGAAGAGGCTGCCGCAGTCGCCCATGAAGAGCCGCGCCCGGTTCCGGTTCCAGTAGAGGAACCCGAGCAGGGCGCCGGAGAAGGCGACGAGCAGCAGGTCGATCGCCGCGCCGAGCGTGAAGCCGAGCAGCCCGGCGAGGAAGGCCGCGGCGATGAACGCGACGCCGGCGGCCAGCCCGTCCATGTTGTCGAGCAGGTTCAGCGCGTGGCAGATGCCGGCGAACCAGACGATCGACACGAGGGTGACACCCCAGGGGATGCCGCCCGGCGCACTCCGTGAGAGCGCGAACACCAGGAGGGCGCCGACGATCAGCGACGACACCAGCTTCGCGGTGGGCGAGAGCTGCAGGCGATCGTCGAGCAGGCCGACGACGAACATCGCCAGCGCCGCCAGCGGCACCGGGAACCAGGTGTCGAACCAGGGGAGGACGGCCGGGTAGAAGAGAACGGGGGCGAAGCCGAGGACGGTGGCCAGCGCGATCGCGATGCCGCCCATGGTGGCCGTGGGCGTGCTGTGCCAGCGGTCCGGACGGGGCGGCACGACCGCACCAATCCCGGGCGCGTACCGGCGGACGAGCGCACCAAGCGCCACGGCGAGCGCCGTCGCGACGACGAAGACGAGCGCGGCGAGCATCGGGTCAGTTCCCGGTGACGAGTTCCGGGGCCGCCGTCCGATCCCGCAGGACGAAAGGCCCCCGACCGAGGATACCGTCGCAGATTGTATCGAGTCCGGGGGAGGCGCCGGGCAGCAATTGCGCGAGGGCGTCGAGCTTGAGCCGGTAGATGGGGTATCCCGCCTTCGGCTCGATGAACGGCAGCGGGATCATCCGGTTGAAGAAGAAGTGGTAGGCGTAGCGACGGGCGCGCGCCAGCACGTCCGGCCCGAGCCGCTCCGCGAACGGCAGCCGGCCCAGGATCTGGAAGTATTCCTCGGGGGTACTGGCGTCGCTGGTGATCCCCTTGTTCCGGATCCAGGCCTCGCCCGCCACGATCACCGGCAGGCCGACGCTCGTGAGCTCGACCCCCATCTTCGTGCCGTAGATGATCGCCGAGTTGCAGAGCGACATCAGCGCGTAGGTGCTCATGCCGCTCTCGGGGGGCACCACGAAGATGTTTGGCGCGAGCACCGGCAGCCGCTTGCGCAGCTCACCGAGGATCGGCTGGCGCGAGGGCGGGAACCCGCTGATCTCGGCTGGGTGGACCCGGATGAGCAGCTGCAGGTCGGGCCGCGTGGCGAAGTACTCGCACGTCTGGACCAGCCACTCGAGCATGCTCGGGAAGGCGTTGGCCGGGTAGTGCAGCTGGGCGTCCCACGAGACGTTCGTCAGGAGACCGATCACCGGCTTCGAGCGGTCGATGCCGACCTGGCGTGCGACGGCATCAGGGTCCTGCCGCGAGGGGCGGTGGAACACGATCCAGTCGAACAGCCCCTCACGACGGCTGGTGAGGTACTGCATCAGCTCGCGTTCCTGTCCCTCGCTGAGCTCGAGCCCTTCCCAGTGGCCACGCGGCTCGGTCATGAGCGTGTGGTGGTAGGTGTCGTCGTGGCTGAAGATGAAGCGGCGCTTCCGGTAGGCGACGTTCCAGGCCGAGAGCGGAACCCCTTCCTCACGCGCGACCGCCCCGAGGATGCCCCACGGCACGTAGATGCCGTGCGTGAAGACGGCGGAGGTGAAGCCGACCGTGCGCATGAGCCGACGCGACGCGTGGGCGGTGAGCAGCGCCGCTTCGAGATACCGCCGCAGCACCGGCTCGGCGAGCGGCTCGTCCGCGAGGTCGCCGCTGGCGAAGAACCGGAGCGCACCGGCGTGGGCATGCTCGCCGATCGCGAGGCCGTCCAGGGTGAACGCCTCGATCTCGCCGACGGGGATGCCGCTGGCAATGGCGCGCGCGTCGATCCGGTCGGCATCGGTCAGCCAGTCGCTGTAGCGGTGCACCGTGATTCCGAGCTGCCGGAAGACCTCCTCGGCCGGCCAGGCGCAGTCGTGGCAGAGGTCGCGCGACGGACCATGTGCCGCGAACGCCGCGACGTCGGGATACATCGAGGCCTCGCACTCGGCGCACGCGGGCATCGCCCCGTCGCAGAGCAGGGCATGCACCTCGGCGCCCCGGAAGGTGAGCGCCACCGCGAGCGCGCTCTCGAGCGTCACCGCGTGCGCGTACGAACCGATCGCCGAGCCCATGAGGACTCGCGGACCGCCACGGGCCGCATTGCGCGCCGCCTGCCACATC
>CANIAI010000204.1 GCA_947465275.1 Acidobacteriota bacterium
GTCCTCATGGTCGAGCCGGCGTTCCTGCGACGCCGGCATCAGGGTTCCCCGCACCCGCATGGTGGGGAAGGAGCCCGCCTTCAGGTGAAGGTCAGAGGCTCCGGCATCGACGGCAATCTTCAGCAGTTCGTTGACGTGCATCCACGGGAGCGCCAAACCGGGCAGGCATGCGCAGGCCAGCCCCACGCTGGCCTGCGATTCGGCCGGCGACACGTCGCCAGCCGCCTCCTCCTGGGGGCTCCAGTGGGTTATCGGGCGTTCGGGGCGCCGGATGTAGCCGGCTCGCTGGACTTCACGGGCCGCAGCCAGCCGTGGGTGTCGGCCGCCTCGCCCTTCACGATGTCGAAGAACCGCTGCTGGATGGCCTCGGTGATCGGGCCCCGGCGGCCACGGCCGACGGTGATCTTGTCGACCGACCGGATCGGGGTGACCTCGACCGCGGTCCCCACGAAGAACACCTCGTCGGCAATGTAGAGCGTCTCGCGCGGGAGCGCCTGCTCGCGCACTTCGAAGCCGAGGTCCCGGGCCACCGTCATGACCGAGTCACGCGTGATGCCCCAGAGCACCGAGCTGGCGATCGGCGGCGTGTAGATGATGCCGTCGCGCACCACGAAGATGTTCTGGCCGCTGCCCTCGCTCAGGTTGCCGCTCGTATCGAGCGCGATCCCCTCCGCGTAGCCGTCGGCGATCGCCTCCATCTTGATGAGCTGCGAGTTGGCGTAGTTCGCGACGCTCTTGGCCATCGCCGGCAGGGTGTTCGGCGCCATGCGGGCCCAGGTCGAGATCTTGACGTCGAGCCCTTCCTCGATGGCTTCCTTGGTGAAGTAGGCCGGCCATTCCCAGAGCATGATCGCCACGTCCACCGGACAGGCCAGCGGGCTCACCCCGAGCGAGTCGTAGCCGCGGTAGATCAGGGGGCGGATGTAGCAGGCGCGGAAGCCGTTGCGGTCGATCAGGTCGAGCACGGCGTCGTGCAGCGTCTGCTGATCGTACGGCGAGTCCATCCGGTAGATGCGGGCCGAGTCGATGAGGCGCCGGAGGTGCGCGTCGAGGCGGAAGACGGCCGGTCCCTTGACCGTGTCGTAGCAGCGGGCACCCTCGAAGACGCCGCTCCCGTAGTGCACGACGTGGGACGCGACGTGGATGCGGGCATCAGCCCAGTCCACCAGCTTGCCGTTCATCCAAATTGTACCGGTGCCCGGAAACGCCATGACGCAACTCCTTTGTTTCCAGTAGATCCTAACCTACTGCGCCTCGTTGCAGAACGGGCAGCGGTCCGCACGGGCGTGGAGCGGCTTCCGGCAGTGCCAGCAGAAGCGTGCTGCGGGGGCCTCCCGGGCCTTCAGGCGCGACTGGATACCGGCGAGGCTCTCATCCGCGCCGCCCGGTGCTGTCGCCGGCCGGACGGAGGGCACCCGGCGGGGCGCGGCATCCCTGGCTGCCAGGATCGCCTGCATCAGCTCGTCAGCGCGCTGGAACCGGGCGTTCGGGTCTGGCGCCAGGGCATGCATCACGACGTCGTTGATCGCCTTCGGGATCCGCGCGTTCCGCACCCGTGGCGGTGTGACCAGCTCACCGCGGACGAGGCGCTCGAGGTCGGCGGGCGCCGGCGTGCGGTAGGGGAGTTCGCCGGTGAGCATCTCGTACATCGTGACGCCGACCGAGTAGATGTCGCTGGCGAACACCGCCTTCCCGTAGAACTGCTCGGGCGCCATGTAGGGCGGGCTGCCGATGACCGTCGTGCCGTGCGCCGCGATTTCGAGGAAGCGTGACGTGCCGAAGTCGGTCACCTTCAGCAGGCCACCCTCGGCGACCAGCATGTTCCCGGGTCGGATGTCGCGGTGAAGGATGCCGGCTCGGTGCGCATGATCCACGGCGTTGCAGATCTGGCACGTGAAGTCGAGCGCGCGCGGCAGGTCGAGCGCCCCATCAGCCTGGACGATCTGCTCCAGCGTCCGTCCCTCGACGTACTCCATCACGATGAAGAACACGTCGTCGTGCCGTTCCGCCGTGAGCACGGTCACGATGTTCGGGTGACTCAGGGCGGCGAGCAGGCGCGGCTCCTTGAGGAGCTCACCGAAGTCGAGGTGCTGCTTGTGGGGGACCTTGAGGGCGACCTTCTTGTCGATCCAGGTGTCTTCGGCGAGGAACACGCTGCCGAACCCGCCGCTTCCGAGGGGTGAGAGGATGCGGTACTTCCCGATGGTCTGCCCGCGGAAGAACATGAAGTCGCGTGAGTATAGCTGCTTTGCGCAGGCGGCCCGCTAGATCTCGCCCCATCGCGTGAAGAGCGCCGCCAGTGCCACCGTCGGCGCCGTGTCGGCGCGCAGCGTGCGTCCGCCGAGGGAGATGGGGTGGGCGCCTGCGAGCAGCCGCGGGAGTTCCCGCGGCGACCATCCCCCCTCGGGACCGATGAGCAGCTGCGCGACGGCGGGGCACCTCGCGTCGAGCTCACCGATCGGATGGGCGGGCGTACCCGCGCCCGGCTCGACGCAGACGAACCGGCTCGCCTGATCGGGCGTGGGGAGCGCGAGCCAGGCGTCGAGCGCCATCGGCGGACGCACCGGTGGCACCACGGCACGCCCGCACTGCTTCACCGACGAGACGGCGACGCGCTCCCAGCGTGTGACGCGCGAGCCGCGCGCCAGCGCGTCCAGCGAGACCTCGGTTCGGTCGGTGACGACCGGCTGAATCTCGGCGGCGCCCATCATCACGCTGTCGCGGATCACGCCGTCCATGCCGTCGCCCTTCAGCACCGCCTGCACGAGCGTCACCCGCACCCGCGCCTCGGGCGCCGGGGAGCGTGCGTCACCCAGTGTCACGCGCACGACGCGCCGTCCGGCCTCGGTCACCACGGCGGTGAACTCGCGGCCGCGTCCGTCGAAGACGCGAATGCTGGCGCCCTCGCCGAGGCGGAGCACCCGCGTGAGGTGCTGGCCTTCGTCCTCCGGCAACTCGATCGTCGACCCGGGCGTGGTGGCATCCGGGGCATGGAAGCGGGCGTTCACGGCTGGCGGGAACCGACAAGGGCCAGCAGCGGCTGCACGGCCTTCGGGACGGCGGCGGTGAGCACCTCGGCGCCGGTGGCCGTGACGAGCACCGTGTCCTCGACGCGGATGTGGAGCTGTTCCTCCGGCAGATCGATCATCGGCTCGATGGCCAGCACCATCCCCGCTTCCAGCGGGGCGTTCCAGTCGCCGACATCGTGCACCGCCATGCCGACGTAGTGACCGACGTAGGCGTATCGGGGGTCGAAGCCGTGCCGTTGATAGACCTGCTCGGCGCGCTCCTGCAGCACCTCGCGCGTGACGCCCGGGCGCATGGCCGCGATGAGCGCCTGCTGCGCCTCGAGGACGCAGGCGTACGCGCGCGCCTGGCGCTCGCTGAACCGTCCCGACACCGGCCAGGTGCGCGTGATGTCGACGGTCAGGTAGTCGAGTGAGCCGGCGTAGTCCATGACGACGAGATCGCCCGCCGCGGTGCGTCGCCCGTTGTCGCGGTAGTGCCACTCGTTGCCGTTCGCCCCCGACCCGACGATCGCGGCATACGCCGGCCCCTGCGCGCCATGGCGCACCAGCCAGTACGTGGCTTCCGCTTCGATTTCGTACTCGTACGCCCCGGGCGTCGACGCGCCGATCGCGCGCGCGATGGCCTCGGCGCTGATACGGCCGTTCCGGCGCAAGGTCTCGATCTCGCGCGCCGTCTTGATCAGCCGGAGCCGGTCGAGGCCAGGGGTCACATCACGAAGCTCGAAGTAGGGGAACTGCTCACGGAGCGCCGCGATACGGAACGTCTGCTCGGACGGATGCTGCGCGAACGGGTGGCTGCGCCGGCGCGCCTCGGCCATGGCCGTCTCCTCGCGGGAGCGATCGACGGTGTCGGGTTCGGACAGCCGCAGCCAGAGGCGGGTCGTGCCCGCGGCATGGCGCCGGGAGAGGAATTCGTGGAGCGATGAGAGCGGAAGGATGTCGGTGACGCCGTGCCGGCGCGTGCCGTCGGCCTCGTCGAGCCAGTTCGCGCCTTCGTAGCGCACCTGCACGGCGGATCGTCGCGGCAGGAAGATGCGGGTGTCCCCGGACGGGACGTCGATGACGGCGACGCCGTCCAGATCCTCGGAGCCGGTCAGGTAGTAGAAGTCGTTGTCCTGGCGGAAGCGGCTGCCGGTCGCATCAGCCGTCGCACCGAACAGCACGATCATCCCGTCGTCCCCGGCCCGGCCGAGGCCGGCCGCGAGCCGCTGCCGGCGCGCGCCGAACTCCTCGGGGGGGTACCCGCCGCGCTGGGCGAGCGGCGCCGCGGTGGCGAGGAGCAGCAGGGTGGCCAGGACCGCGGCCACGCGCGGGACCAGCCGCGAGATGGTCAGCGCGGCTGGAGTGTGGCGCAGATCCATTCGTCCTCCTGCGCGCGGGCCATGACGTCGCACGGGGCGAACGCCCTGAGCACGTCCTCCGCTTCGACCTCCATGAGTCCGCTCAGGATCAGCCGCCCGCCGGGGCGGACGAGCGCCTTCAGCCCCTCCGCGACCGCAATCAACAGTCCACCCGTCAGGTTGGCCGTGACCACGTCGAAGGGGGTCTCCTGCAGCGTGCGGAGGTCCTGCACCGTGACCGACACCGACGCATCGGGATTGAACTCGAGGTTCTCGCGGGCGGCCGCCACGGCGTCGGGATCGTCATCGAGGCCGAACACCTCGCGCGCGCCAAGCAGGCTGGCCGCGATCGCCAGCACGCCGGACCCGGTGCCGACGTCGATCACCCGTGCCCCGTCGAGCGGCACCTGCTGCAGGGCGGCGAGGCAGAGGCGGGTGGTGGCGTGATGGCCGGTGCCGAAGCCCATCGACGGCAGGATGACGATGACGCGCGCCCCCTCGTGGACCTGACCGGCGGTCAGCCCCGGGGGGATGTCCCACGGCGGCGCGATCAGCAGCGCACCGACCCGCACGGCCCGCAGGCTCGCCTGCGACCGTGCCGCCCAGTCGCCATCGTCGAGCTCGAACGATTCGACGGCCACCTCGGGACACGCGCGGCCGAGCTCGGCGAGCGCCTGCGTGCGCGACTGGTCGTCGGCGAAGCAGACCTGCCACTCGTCGTCGGACCGCTCCTCGATCGCTGCCACCTCGCAGTCGGCGAGCGCCA
>CANIAI010000205.1 GCA_947465275.1 Acidobacteriota bacterium
AGGCGCGCGCCTTCTCCCAGTCGATGGTGAAGTAGGCCGGCGGCCCCGAGAGCACCTGCTCCTGCGTCAGCACCGCGTACATCGATTCCTGCCGCGTCGTGGTCACGGCGTCGCCCGCGATGAGCGCGCGGTCGGCGTCGCGGAAGAGCGACACATGACCGGGCGCATGCCCCGGCGTGTGGATCCACCGCCATCCGGGCATGCCCGGCACCTCATGGTTCGACGGGAACGGCTGCACCCGCCCGCGCAGGTCGATCGCGCCGCGGGGGAAGAGCGGTGAGAGCCGCGCCATCAGCCCGCCGCCCACCTCCGGGTCGGGTGGCGGATAGTCCGACTCGCCCGTCAGGAAGGGGAGCTCGAGCGGGTGCGCGTAGACCGGCACGTCCCACACGGCGAGCAGCGGCTCGAGCGCGCCGATGTGGTCGAAGTGGCCATGCGTCAGGATGATGGCCGAGGGGCGCGCGTCGGTGCCGAACCGGTCGCGCACCACCTCGAGAATCTGCGCGGTGCCGAGCGACAGCCCGGCGTCGACGAGCACCCAGGGGCGAAGCCCCCCAACCGGTGACGCGGCCGGCGGCATACCTACGAGGTAGACATTCACGAACGCGATGCGCAGCCGCGCGATGTCGGGGGCGAGTTCCTCGATCCGGTGCTGGGCGTCCATGCCGGCGAGGGTGCAACGCGGGGGCCAGCCGGCGGCGCCGCACGGCTCCGGCCGCAGCACGGGTGGTATCGTGAGGCTCGTGAAGATCGCGACCTGGAACGTGAACGGCGTGCGCGCGCGCCAGACCGAGGTGCAGGCTTTCCTCGAGCGCGAGCAACCGGACGTGCTCTGCCTGCAGGAGATCAAGGCCGCGCAGGATCAGCTCCCCGTGTGGCTCTGCGAGCTCGAGGGCTACTGGTGCTACTGGCACGGCGGCAAGGGCTACTCCGGCGTCGCGATCCATGTCCGCCGCGAGACGGTGCCCGAGCGCCCCGCGTTCCACCACCCGCCCTTCGACTTCGAGCACCGCATCGTCACGGCGCGACTGCCGGGGCTGACGGTCGCCTCGGTCTACGTGCCGAACGGCGGGAAGGACTTCGACGCGAAGATGCGCTTCCTGCACGCCATGGACGCCTTCGCCGCGGAGTACGCCGCGAGCGGACAGCCGCTCGTCATCTGCGGTGACCTGAACGTCGCGCGCACCGACCAGGACGTCCACCCCAAGGAGCGCAAGCGGGTGATGGGCCAGCTCCCCGAGGAACGCGCGCTCATCGATCAGATGATCGGGCGGGGACTCGTGGACGTCCATCGGCAGGTCGACCCCGACAACGCGGAGCTCTTCACCTGGTGGGCCCCCTGGCGCAGCATGCGGCAGCGCAACATCGGATGGCGACTCGACTACGTGCTCGCCTCGTCGAGCCTGGCGCGGCACGCGGTCTCGTGCGCCGTCCAGCGCGAGACAGGCACGAGCGACCACGGGCCCGTGGTCGCCGTGTTCAACCTGCCGGCGGGCCCGACCCCGGCCTAGCCCGCCACGGCCGAGCGCCTGACCTCGGCCATCTGCTCGCCGAGCCGCGCGAGCTCGTCGTCATCGAAGATCGTGCGGGCCTTCTTGAACATCTCGCCCTCTTCCTCTTCGATGTGGTGCTCGAGGCTCTCCTTGAGCACCTTCAGCTTCGCCTTCCAGGTGTCGCTGCCGGGCTCGGTCTGCAGCAGCTCGTCGAGGATGACGTCGGCGACGTGGTGCTCTTCGTAGCCCTCGAGCACGATGTCATGCGTCTTCGCGTGCTCCTCGAGCGGCGGGTAGAAGACCTCTTCCTCCATCCGTTCGTGCGCGACGAGGTTCGTCCGGATCTCGTCCAGCAGCTCCTCGCGCCGCGTCTCGGCTGACGCCTCGAGGGCGCGCTTCAGCAGCGACTTCATCATGCGGTGATCGTGTTCCAGCAGTTCGATGGCATTCATGCCGGACTGCTGGTGCAAGGGTGGTGCACTCAGCCGTACCGCGCACGCGGCTAGCCGTGCTCGCTCTTCGACCAGCTGCCGGCGAGTTCCTCCCCGCCCGCGAGGTGGTTCAGGATCCATTCGGCCTGGCGTATCCCCTCGAGCAGCGCCGGCCGATCGAGCGCGGCCGCGCGATCGCGGCACTGACGCGCCGTCTCCACGCGCACGAGCGCCAGCGCCGCCTCGAGCCCGGCGACGATGGCGCGGAGGCCGGTGCCCTGGTACGCCGTCCAGTTCGCGAAGGCCTTTGCCGCGACGTACCGGCGCAGCGGCGCCGCCCACGCCGGCCACTGGTCGCGCACGTGCGCGCGATACGCCTCGTCGAGCCCGGCCTCGTCGGCGGCCGGCCGGTACGCATCGGGTACCGCCTGCTGCATCACCTCGTGCCAGGCGGCGAGGCTCGGCTCGAGCGACGGGGGCGCCTCCGCCGTGAGACAGCCCTCCGGCAGCCCGGCGATGCGCGCGGCGAGCGACTCGCGCTGCGGATCGAAGTCGAGCAGCAGCATCGCGTCGCGCCGCAGGGTGGCGAGCACCGACTCGGGCGAGAGGCCGTCACGGTCGCATCGACGCACCATGTGCCGCTCCCAGGCAGCGTACCCGTCGAGGTCCATCAGCATCGCCGGGTGCAGCAGCGGCGGCCAGGCATCGTCGGCGACGTCGAGCCCCTCGTAGTCGGACGGCGGGAACGCCGGCGGATCCTCGACGATGCGCAGCGGCATGTCGCGGAACAGCATGTCGGCCGCCGTCGGGCAGTAGTGCGTCAGCGAGATGAACGTGCCGCGCGCGTCGCGCACCGCGAGGCGCGGGAAGTGGCGGCAGGTCGGCGGCAGCAGCTCGGCCCCGAGGTCACGATGAATCGCGCAGAGGCCGGACGGCCGCGCGTAGAAGACGCAGCGCCCCTCGTCGGTGCGCGAGACGACGGCGCCCGCGTCCGGCGGGAGGTCGTCGGTCACGAGCGGCGGCGCCCCGCCCCAGGACGGCGCCTCGGCCCGCACCCGTCCCTCGCGCAGCGCCTGCTCGAGCCCCCGGTACACCGGCAGTTCCACCGGGACGTCCCAGTCGGACTGGCAGCACGCCCCCGAGTGGCGGCAGCGGTAGTCGGCGTGGATATTCAGGGAGAAGATGCCGGGCACCGCAGCAGGATACCTGCCCTTACAGAAGTATTACAGTCGCCTCCCGCACAAGCTGCTAGCCTGCTCATGCTCACGTCGAACATGCCCGCAGGCCTTCCGCACGACGCGGGGCCGGCGGGATGTGCATCCGGAGGTCACGTTTCCGCAATGTCGACAGCCACGCTCATGTACGGCCGGAAGTTCTCGAAGGGTCTCAACAAGATCACGGCCATCGCCATGGCGGCCTTCCATATCGGGGCCATCGCCGCCTTCTTCTTCATCGATCGCGGCGCCATCATCACGGCGATCGTCCTCTACTTCGTCTCCGGCATGCTCGGCATCGGGATGTCGTACCACCGGCTCCTGACGCACCGCGGCTACAAGACGCCGAAGTGGATGGAATACTTCCTCACCTGGTGCGGCACGCTCGCCCTCGAGGGCGGCCCGATCTTCTGGGTGGCCACGCACCGGATCCACCACCAGAAGTCGGACAAGGAAGGCGACCCGCACTCGCCGCGCGAAGGCAAGTGGTGGGCGCACATGGGCTGGATCCTCACCGGCCAGGGGCTGCACCACGACGCCTCGGTCCTGCGCCGCTACGCGCCCGACCTGTCGAAGGACAAGGTCCACGTGTGGCTCTCCGAGTACCACTGGACGTCCAACGTCATCGTCGGCCTCCTGCTGCTCGCCTTCGGCGGCATCCCGTACGTGCTCTGGGGCATCTTCTTCCGGGTCGTCGTCACGCTGCACGCGACCTGGCTGGTGAACTCGGCCACCCACGTGTGGGGCTATCGCCGGTTCCAGACGCGCGACGACTCGACCAACCTCTGGTGGGTCGCCCTCATCTCGTTCGGTGAGGGTTGGCACAACAACCACCACGCGCACCCGACGTCGGCCCGTCACGGCCTGGCGTGGTACGAGTTCGACATCAACTGGATCGGCATCAGCGTGCTGCGGATGCTCGGGCTGGCCTGGGACATCAAGGTCGCCAAGATCAAGCAGCCGGTTCCGCTCGACGAGAACGACACGCTCGGGATTCCGGTCGACGAAGCGGTGGCCTGAGTCCCGCGGCGGAATCTCCATCCTGACGACCCCGGGGGCGGCGCGCATGCGTGCCGCCCCTGTCTCACGTACGGGCTTCCTGTTCCGGTGCACGGACGGGCTACGCTATAGGCGTGACCAGACGGCAGAAGGCGGTCGCGGCGGTGGTGACGTTCTGCGTGCTGCTCGTGGCAGCCGCGGTCGCGCTCAACATCGGCTGGGTCGTCGTCAACGCGCAGCGCCAGGGGCCGATCCTCATCGGCATCGCCACCTTCGCGCTGCTGATCGCCGGCATCATCACCTACACCGTCTTCCTCGTGAACGAGATCCGGCGGAACGAGGAGCACGACAGCTTCATCAACGCCGTCACGCACGAGCTGAAGACCCCCATCGCCTCGATTCGCCTGTATCTCGAGACGCTGCAGGCGCGCACCGTCTCCGACACGCAGCGGCAGGAGTTCTACGCGGCGATGCTCGCCGACGCGGAGCGGCTGCACCGGACGGTCGACCAGGTGCTCAAGGCGGGGGTGGCCGCGCAGCAGCGGAAGGGCGGCGTGCGCACGCCGGTCGACCTCACGGCGCTCGCGCGTGAGTGCGTCGAGCGCGCGAGCGCCAGCCACCACCTGCCCCAGGGCGCGATAGGGCTCGACGTGCACGAGGAAGGCGCGCTGATGGTGCGCGGCGATGCCGACGAACTGCGCACGGTCGTGACCAACCTGCTCGACAACGCGGTGAAGTATTCCGGCGACGCCGTCCGGATTACCGTGGCGGTCGCCGCCCCGTCGCCGCAGACCGTCTGGATCCGCGTGCAGGACCGCGGCGTCGGCATCCCGTCGCGGCAGCTGAAGCGCATCTTCCGGCGCTTCTACCGGGTGCAGACACGACGGCTGCGGCACGTGAAGGGGACCGGGCTTGGGCTCTACATCGTGAAGTCGATCGCCCGCGCGCACGGCGGACGGGTCTTCGCCAGCAGCGAGGGCGAGGGGAAGGGGGC
>CANIAI010000206.1 GCA_947465275.1 Acidobacteriota bacterium
CGCCATCAACTGCGCGGCGCTCCCTGACCAGCTGCTCGAATCGGAGCTCTTCGGCCACGAGCGGGGCGCCTTCACCGGCGCGGTCGCCGCCAAGCCTGGGCGCATCGAGCAGGCCAATGGTGGCGTCCTCTTCCTCGATGAGGTCGGCGAGATGGCGCCCACCGTCCAGGCGAAGCTGTTGCGGGTGCTCGAGGAGCGCGAGTTCCTGCGGCTCGGCGGCACCAGGCTGCAGCGCGCCGACATCCGGGTGATCGCGGCGACCAATCGCGACCTGCACGCCGCGATGCGGCGCAGCGAATTCCGCGAGGATCTCTACTACCGACTCGGCGTGTTCGAGATCTCGCTGCCGCCGCTGCGCGAGCGGCCCGATGACGTGCTCGAACTGGCGCAGGCCTTCCTCGAGGAAATGGGGGCGACGATCGGCAAGCCGGCCGCCGGCATCTCGCGGGACGCGAAAGACCAGCTGCTCGCCTACCCGTGGCCGGGCAACGTGCGCGAGTTGCGCAACGCCATCGAACGCGCGGTCATCCTCGCGGACGGGGCGCAGATTCGCGGCGAGCACCTCCCGTTCGCGTCGGGGCGGTCCGCCGCCGTGGCCACCGATGTCGCCGCCACCGCGTTTCCGGCGGGCGGGGTGAACCTCGAGGCGCTGGAGCGCTCGCTCGTGCTGAAGGCGCTCACGCAGGCGCGGCACAACAAGACGCGGGCGGCGAAGCTGCTCGGGCTCACGCGCGCCCAGCTCTACTCACGCATCGAGAAGTACGGCCTGGCGGAAGGCGAATCCTGACGTGACGCCCCGGCACCGACGCCTCGTCAAGACCGCGGTGGCGACCCTGTTCGTCGTGCTGCTCGCCGGCGTGACCTACCAGGGCGTGAGCACCGCGCTCGAGCGGCGCGCCTTCCGGCATCCGGGGCGGCTCGTCGACGTGGGGGGACATCAGCTGCACATCCACTGCACCGGCGACGGTGTGCCCACGGTGGTGCTCGAGGCGCCTGCGGGAGGACTGTCGGCCGGGTGGGCGCTCGTGCAGCCACGGCTCGCCACGCTGACGCGCGTCTGCAGCTACGATCGCTCGGGCCTCGGCTGGAGCGAGGCCGGTGATGCGCCGTTCGATCCCGGTGACGTCGCCGAACAGCTCCACCGCCTGCTGCAGGCGGCCGACGAACCTGGACCCGTCGTGATCGCCGGCGCCGGCCTGGGCGCCGCGTTCGCCCGACTGTTCGCCTCGCGCTTTCCCGGCGACACCGCCGCCCTGGTGCTGATCGATCCGCCGTTAGCGGATGGGGCCGGGCCGGACGCGGGCACGGCGGACCTCGCCCCCTGGTTGTCGCGCGCCGGTCTTCGCCGCATCAGAGGCGCCGGACGCGCCGACGGGGAGCAGCTCCCGGCGGATGCGCGAGGGGCGCTCCGGGCGTTCCTCAACCGTCCCGATCACCTGACCCGCACGGCGCGCGAAGTCGAGCGCTGGTCGTCCGTGACGGCCATGGCCGAGGCCGCGGCACTGCCCGAGGAGCTGCCCGTGCAGCGGGTACGCCTCGACGGCAGCGGCACCGTGCTCGCGCTGGCACGCCGTGATGCCGCGCTGACCGTGACCGCCGCGATTGGACGCGCGGTCGAAGACTGGCGGCATTCCCACCCCTGAGGCGTCACCGGATGCGCACGGTCCTGATCGTCGCCCTCCTGCTCGTCGCATCCGTCGCCGACCCACGCACCGCGCAGGCCGCGCGCCTGCCGGCCACCGTCGTTCCGTCGCACTACGCACTCTGGTTCGCCCCCGACCTCGCGCGGGCCACGTTCAGGGGGCGCACCACGATCGACGTCACGGTGCGCGAGGCCTCGACACGCGTCGTGCTGCACGCCGCCGAACTGCGGTTCCAGCAGGTCATCGTCGCCGACGCCGGCGGGCGGCAGCGCGCCCGCGTCGTCCTCGACCCGGCACAGGAGACGGCGACACTCGAGGTGACACGCCCGCTGCGTACGGGGACCGCGAGGCTCGAGTTCACGTACACCGGCATCCTGAATGACAAGCTGCGCGGGTTGTACCTGGCGGAGGCCGGCGGCCGGCGGTACGCCGTGTCGCAGATGGAAGCCACCGACGCGCGGCGGGCCTTCCCCTGCTTCGACGAGCCGGCCCTCAAGGCGACCTTCGATGTCAGCGCCACCGTCCCGCGTGAACTCGTGGCGATTTCGAACGGCCGCCAGCTGCGCGACCGGCCGGACCCGGGCGGCAGGACGCACACCCTCACCTTCAGCCGCACCCCGCGCCTGTCGACCTACCTGGTCGCCCTGTTCGTCGGGGCGTTCGAGTGTCGCGAAAACACCGCCGAGGGCATCCCGGTGCGGGTCTGCGCCACGCCCGGCACGCGGAGGCTCACCGGGTTCGCACTCGAGACCGCGCGCGAGCAGCTGCGCTATTTCACCGCCGAGCTGCAGGTGCCCTATCCCTTCGACAAGCTCGACCTGATCGCGGTGCCCGACTTCGCGGCGGGCGCGATGGAGAACGCCGGGGCCATCGCCTTCCGCGAAAGCGCGCTGCTCGCCGATCCGGACACGGCCTCGGTCTCGACGCGCCTCGGCGTCGCCACGACCATCGCCCACGAGCTCGCGCACCAGTGGTTCGGCGATCTCGTGACGATGCGCTGGTGGGACGACCTCTGGCTGAACGAGGGATTCGCCACCTGGATGGAGAGCCGGCCGGTCGCGGCGCTGCACCCCGAGTGGCAGGCAGAACTCGGCGACGTGCAGTCGGTGCAGGAGGCGATCGCGACCGACGTGCTGCGCCACACGCGCCCGGTGCGCCTCGCCGTCGAGACGCCCGATGCGATCAACGAGGCGTTCGACGCGATCGCCTACCAGAAAGGGGCGGCGCTGCTGCGCTCGGCCGAGCAACTGGTCGGCCGGGAGCGGTTCCGCGCGGGCATCACGGCATACCTGCGGCAGTTCGCCTGGGGGAACGTCCGGTCGGAGGACGCCTGGGATGCGCTCACCCGGTCGACAGGCCAGCCGGTCGATCGGATCATGCGCGGGTTCATCGACCAGCCGGGCGTGCCGGTCGTGTCGATGGCGCGCCGATGCGAGGACGGCGTCTCGACGGTGTCGCTGACGCAGCAGCGCTTCGACCTCCAGGGTCCCGCCATCGATGCCGCTGCCACGACATGGGGCATTCCGGTGTGCGCACGATCCGCCGGCGGCGCCACGCGCTGCGCCCTCTTCGAGGGGGTGCGCGCGAGCATCACCGTCCCGTCCTCACGATGTGGCGACCCGCTGGTGCCGAACGTCAGCGGGTGGGGTTATTACCTCGCGCGCATGGAGCCGGATGACGTCCGCGCCCTCGTCCACGCACCCGAGGCGATGACCGCGCCCGAACGCCTGCGCCTCGCCGGCGACGAGTGGTGGCTGCTGCGCGGCGGGCACCACGACCTGTCGCTGTACCTGGAGGTGGCGGCGGCGCTCGTGCGCGATCCGGCGCCGGCGATCCTGCGTGAGATCACCTCGAGGCTCTCGTGGATCGGCGGGGCGTTGTTCCCACCCGACGGCCGAGCGGTGTACCAGGACTGGTTGCGGGCGCAGCTCGATCCGCTGCTGGCGCAGCTCGGGAGCCAGCGGGGCGCCACGACCGAGTCGGACCTCGCCCGGACGGCCACGCTGCTGTCGGTGCTCGGCGGCACGGCGCGCGACCCGGACGTCCTGCGGGACGCCGCGGCGCGGGCCCGGCGCTACCTGGATGACCCGTCGACGCTCGAGCCAGCGCTGGTGTCGACCATCGTCAGCCTCGCCGCCACCGGGGGCGACGCCTCACTCTACGAGCGCTATCTCGGGATGGTCGATCGCCGTGATCTGACGCCGGCCGAACGGGACGCGTTTCTCGCGGCCCTGACCGCCTTCGAGGCACCGGCGCTGATCGCCCGCACGCAGCGGCTGGCGATTTCGCCCGCCGTGAGGACGCAGGACGGGTCGTGGATGCTGTCGCAACTGCTGGAGCACCCGGCGAGCCGCGACTCGACCTGGCAGTTCGTGCGCGCCAACTGGCCGGCCATCGAGACGAGGCTGGGCGTCTACGAGGGGCTCGCGACGGTCGTGAGAGGACTCGGCGGCTTCTGCTCGACGGACGCCGCGCGCGAGATCGAGACGTTCTTCCAGGAACACCCGACATCCGCTGTCAGCCGAAGCGTCGACCTCGTCGTGGAGCGGGTCACGGCCTGCGCGGCCACGCGCGCGCGCCAGGCATCCGCCGTGGAGGCGTGGTTACGCGCGCATGCTGGGGCGTCGGGTCGATGACGGCGCGGGTGGCTGGTAGTCGTCGGGGACCGCGGGCGTGGAGTCGGCGCGCGGGCCGCGGTGGCGCTCCGGGTCGCGACGGGCCCGCCGTTCGACGCGATAGAGCCAGATCCCGACCGGGATGCTGAGCAGCGCCATGAACGCGGGGAACAGCTCGAACAGGAGCACGTGCGTGCGATTGTACCGCGCCCGCCGCGCGCCAGCGGCGGCTCAGACGGCCGGCGTGTACTTGAGCACGACCGCGGTGATGTCGTCGTTCTGCGCGGCGCCCCGCGTGAACTCGCGGACCGCTCCCAGCACGGCTTCGACCAGGTCGGCCGCCGTGTGCGCGGACAGGCCGCGCGCGATGGCGGCGATGCGCTCGTCGCCGAACTCCTCGCCGTCCCGACTCTCCGCTTCCGAGACGCCATCGCTGAAGACCAGCACGTCGTCGCCCGGCGCCAGCTGCACGGTCTCTTCTTCGTAGACCGCCTCGGGAAACAGGCCGACGATCATCCCACCCACGTCGAGGCGACGGATCCCCGACGCGCCGATCACGAACGGCGGGTTGTGCCCCGCGTTGCAGTAGGTGAAGGCGCCGCCCGGCGTCAGCTGCCCGTAGAACGCCGTGGCGTAGCGCGAGTCGAGCCCGCGTGCGAGCAGGCCGTCGTTGATCCGCGCCATCAGTTCCCGCGGCAGTGGTGAGCTGTGGGCCTGGCCGGCCAGCATCCCCTGCAGGATGGCGGCGAGCAGCGCCGCCGGCGGCCCCTTGCCGGCGATGTCACCAAGCGCCAGGCCGAAGGCCCCGGTCGGCAGGTCGAGGTACTCGAAGAAGTCGCCGCC
>CANIAI010000207.1 GCA_947465275.1 Acidobacteriota bacterium
CGCCACCGCGCCGAGATACACGGCCACCTCGATCGGCTTCGACAGCCCTTCGACGGTGACGTGCCCGCTCAGCGCCCGCGTGTCGGCCGGCGAGGAGGGCACACGCGACACGCCCGTCAGCGAGAGCGTGAGTCCCCTGGGCCCCTCCTGCGTCAGCACGCTGCCGATGGCCTGGTTGACCGCCTCGCGCACGGTGTCTTCGATCGATCGATCGTTCGGCGACTCCTCGCCCAGGATCGCGCGGCCGAAGGCGAGCGCGCCCGGCGCATCGATGCTGAGGATGAGGGCCGCCCGCACCGATCCGCCCGCTGCAACAGTCACGACCCACTGATCGCCCGCGGGCGCGGTGCCGGCCTCGTGCGTGGCGGACCCGCCGGCGAGCGCGCCGAACACGGTGGCCAGTTCGGAGACGAGCTGCGTACAGAGTTCGCGGTCCGTCATCGCTCCCCCTCACCCGCCGTCAGTTGTGGCAGCGACCCGTCCGCCATCGTGGCCACCAGCACGCCCGCGCTCTGGCCGACGGTGGTCAGGTGGCCCTTGAAGCGCGGGAGCCGCCCGACGAGGATGTCGACGGGCCGGTTCACCGGACGCCCGAGCGACACGACGTCGCCGGGCTGCAGGTCGACCAGTTCGCGCGCCGTGAGCAGGGCATCGATCTGCGTCGAGACCAGCAGCGGCACCCGGCCGATGTTGGCGTTCAGCTTCTGCACCTCGAGGGCCGACGGCTCGCGGCGGGTGCGGTGCCACCCCTGCGCGACCTTGTCCTCCATCGTCTCGATCGATGTCGCGGGGATGCAGACATTCAACATTCCGCGCGTCTCGCCGATGTGCAGATCGAACGAGATCAGGATCACGATTTCGTTGGCGGACGTGATCTGCAGCATCTGGGGCCGCGTGTCACGGCTGTTGATCTTGAACTCGACCTCGCCGATGCTGTGCCACGTCTCGGTGAGGTTCTCGCAGAGCAGCTTCACCACCGAGTCGAGCACGTTCTGTTCGATCTCGGTCAGCGCCCGATTCGGCGGCTGCGTGTTGCCGGCGCCCCCGAGCATCCGATCGACCATCGCGAACGCCACCGGCGGGTTGATCTCGAGCGCCGCGAGCCCGTCCATCTTCCCCAGCGACAGCGCGTAGATCGCGGTCGGGTCGGCGAGCGACATCAGGAACTCGGAGTAGGCGAACTGCTCGACCGACGCGATCGCCACTTCGGTGATCGTGCGGAGGAACACCGACAGCGAGGTCGAGACGTTCACCGCGAACCGGTCGTGCAGGAACTGCAGCGAGCGCAGCTGCTCCTTCGAGACCCGGTCCGGCTTGCGGAAGTTGTAGGTGACGGCGTGGATCCCCTCGTCGTCATCCCGCTCGCCGCCCTTCCCGCCGCCGGCCGATGTGGCGGCCTGCAGGAGGGCGTCGATCTCTTCCTGGGAAAGGATGCGGCTCATGATGCCTTCCGCTGCGGCAGCTGGGCCGCCGTCGCCTGGTCGAGTGACTGCCGCAGAATCGTGCGGAGCCGCGCGATGGCCTGCGACCGGAGCTGCGAGACGCGCGACTCGCCCACCCCGATCACCTCGCCGATCTCGGCGAGCGTGAGCTCCTCCTCGTAATACATCGCGAGGATGTGCCGCTCGCGCTCAGGAATCTGCGCGATGGCGCGGGCCAGGTGCTCGCGCAGTTCCTTGCGCTCGAGCTTGCTGGCGACCCCCTCCTCGGGGTCGACGCAGAGCTCCAGCCAGGAGGTGCCATCCTCGTTCGCCGAGTCGAGCGACCGGACCGATGCCACGTCGAGGGTCCGAAGCTGCTCGAGCGCCTTCAGGTATTCGGCCGGCGTCATCTGCAGCTCGGCGGCGACGTCCATGTCCTCGGGCTCCCGACCGAGCTTGCGGCGGGCGTTCGCCATGGCCGAGTCGACCTCGCGACGCAGGCGACGGAGCGAGCGCGGCGCCCAGTCCATGTCGCGCAGCGAGTCGAGCATCGCGCCCTGGATGCGGCGGCGGGCAAAGGCGTCGAACGGGACGCCGAGACTCGATTTGTACCGCGAGGCCGCGTCGATCAGTCCGAGCACGCCCACGCTGATCAGGTCTGACAACTCCACCTGTGAGGGCAGGCGCTGCGCCAGACGCTGGGCGAGCGTCCGCACGAGCGAGACATGCTCCATCACGAGGCGATCGCGGTCGTTGACCGGCGGTTCACCTTTCACGCGCATCGGGAGACCTCCTCGGCATCACCTGCCGGACACGAGACGTCGAGACTATGCCCGCTGGTGGGCCCGAGCCCGGCCAGCCGGCTGGCCAGCACGCGGAAGCAGCGGCTGGCGGGAGACTGCGGCAGATGCTCGACGATGGAGCGCTGGCCGAGGACGGCCTCGCGCACCGCCGGGTCATCTGCAATGAATCCGAAGTACCTGAGCGAACGTTTGAGGAAGCGGCCGCTCGCGATCTCGATCTGGCGATACGCGAGGCTGCCCTCCTCCGCGCTGCGGACCGCGTTGACCACCACGCCGAGCTCCAGGTGCGGCGCCATCGCGGTCAGCACCTTGGTCATCGCGTAGGCGTCGACCACCGCCGCCGGTTCCAGTGAGGTGACGATGAGCGCCCGCTCCGCGAGCAGGATGCTCTCGAGCACGTTGGCCGAGATGCCGGACGCCGTGTCGATCACCAGGAAGTCGAGCTCGGCGCGGAGCTGCTGCACCGCGTCCCGCAGGCGGCCGCGGTGCACGGCCGTGAGCGCCGTCAGCTCACGGATGCCCGAGCTCGCCGGCGCCACGCGGATACCGCAGGGTCCGTCCAGCATGATCTCGTGCAGCGCCTTCTCCCCCGCGAGCACGTGTCCGAGGTGCAGCGTCGGCGTCAGGCCGAGCAGCACATCGACGTTGCCGAGGCCGAAGTCGGCGTCGAGTACCCCGACGCGCAGCCCGAGACGGGCGAGCGCCACCGCGACGTTCACGGCGATGTTGGTCTTGCCCACACCGCCCTTGCCGCTCGCGATGGCCACCACGCGTCCGCCGGATGGCTTGATCATGCCGGCACCCCCGCGTGCGTGAGGTGCGCCAGGTCGCCGGTGATCCAGGCCGCGAGCGCCGCCGGTGTGGCGCGCTCGAGATCGTCGGGCACGTTCTGCCCGGTGCCCAGGTACGACACGGGCAGTCCGTGCTCCTGGAGGACCGGCACCATCGGCCCCAGCGACTCGGCCTCGTCGACCCGCGTCACGACGACGCGCGTCGGGTTGGCTTCGGCGAAGCGGTCGACGATCCGCCGCGCCAGGTCGCGCGGGGTCGTCGCCGCGAGCACCAGGTGCGTGCGGACGTCGGAACGCGAGGCGAGCAGGCGGAACATGTCGCGTGACGCCTCGTCGCGCGGCGAGCGGCCGGCGGTGTCGAGCAGGAGCGGCCCGCGGCCCCGTTCGATGGCCGCCTCGAGTTCGCCCGCCGTGCGCGCGATGGCGAACGGCGCGCCGAGGATGTCGGCGTAGAGCCGCAGCTGCTCGACGGCCCCGACGCGGAAGCCGTCAGCCGCGAGCATCGAGAGGCGGCGCCCCTGACGGGCGCGTGCCTGGGCGGCAATCTTGGCGATGGTGGTCGTCTTCCCCACCCCGGGGGGCCCCACGAAGACCTCGATGGGCGCGTAGTCGCCATCGACCGCCGCCAGCGGCGACAGGTGCGACGCGATGGCGGCACGGAGCGTCTCGGTGCTGGCACCGCGCCGACGGGCCGCCGGGTGGGCCGCAATCACCGCCTGCGCGGTGTCGCGGTCGAGGCCGGCCGCCTCGAGTCGTGCCGTGAGGGCGTCGGCCCCGCGTCCCATGGCCGCTGCCGAGGGGCGATCCGCGAGCCGCGGCGACGTCTCGTCCGACGGTCGAACGACCGGACGACCGGCCGCCTCGTGACGGGTTTCCGACATCTGCTGCCGCTCGCCGGCCGCCGTGATCTCGATCTCCCGCGCGCCGAACCAGCCACGGAATCCACGGCCGACGACGTCGCGGGTCGACAGGACGAGCGCGTCCGGACCCATCTCCTCGCGGACCGCGCGCAGCGCGTCCTGCAGTGTTTTCCGTCTGTACCGCTTCACTGGCATATCAATCGAGCGTCGTCACCGGGACGACGTGGACGTGGGATGGCACTTCGGCATGGGACAGGACCCCGAGATGTGGCAACACCCGCGCGAACAATCTCCAGAGGTGCGGGCGCAGCGCCGGTGAACACAAGAGCACGGGCTGTGCCATGGCCTGTTCGAGGGCGCGCGCGATGCGCGACGCGATGCTCTGGGCCTGCTGCGGGTCGAGGGCGAGCATGGTCCCCTGCTCGGTCTTGACGAGCGACGACATCAGCCGCTCCTCGAGAGCCGGCGTCACGCCGATGACCGTCAGCTCCCCCTTGTCGTTCTGGTAGGGACGACAGATGGCCCGCCCGATGGCGCTGCGCACCGCCTCGGTAATCGCGTCCGGGTCCTTGGTCACCGACGCGGCATCGGCCACCGCCTCGAGGATGGTCACCAGGTCGCGCACCGGCACCCGCTCCCGCAGCAGCTGCCGGAGCACCCGCTGAATCTCGCCGAGCGACACCAGCTTCGGCACCAGCTCCTCGACCAGCTTTGGCGAGACCGCCGCGACGGCGTCGACCATCTCCTTCACCTGCTGACGGGTCAGCAGGTCGGGGAGGAACGATCGAATCGTCTCGGAGAGGTGGGTCGAGAGCGCCGTGGTGGGGTCGACCACCGTGTAGCCGGCGGAGCTCGCCCCGTCGCGGTGATCGGCCGAGACCCACGTGGCCGGGAGCCCGAAGGCGGGCTCCTTCGTCTGGATGCCCTCGAGGGTCGAGGCGCCGCCGCCCGGGTTGATGGCGAGGAAGCGTTCGGCGTAGAGCTCGCCACGCGCGACCTCGATGCCCTTGATCAGGATGCTGTAGCCGCGCGGCCCGAGCTGCAGGTTGTCGGCGATCCGCACCGCCGCGACAATCACGCCGGTCTCCTGGGCAATCTGCCGGCGGATGGCGCGCACCCGGTTCAGGAGCGTCCCGCCCTGCTTCTCGTCCACCAGGCCGACCAGCGCGTACCCGACCTCGACGCTGATCGGGTCGACCGCCGTCACCATGTCGGCCCCATCGCCG
>CANIAI010000208.1 GCA_947465275.1 Acidobacteriota bacterium
CAGCGGCCGCACCTCGGGCCGCGGGGCGCGCTCGACGACCAGGTCGACGCGCGCGCGGTCCGGCGCCCACACCCGCATCGACGTCCGCCCCTCGCGGACGACGGCGCCCAGCGTGGGAGTCCACTCACGCATGCGGTTCCCGCCCCAGGCGCAGCAGCCCGGCGAGCGGCACCGGCAGCCAGGCCGGGCGGTGGTCGAGCTCGTAGCCGATTTCGTAGAACGCCTTGTCGACGACGAACGCGCGCAGCAGCAGGTCGAGATCGGCCCGGCGTGCCGGCACGAACCCCGACCCGCGCGCCGCCTCGAGGTAGCCCCGCAGGAACGCCGCGCTCACCCAGCGCTCCCACAGGTCGGCCCAGGGTGCGAGCCGCTCGAGCCGATCGGTGCCGCCGCTGGCCGCCAGGTGGAGCGCGGTGAGCGCGGCGTAACTGAAGGAGCGAAGCATCCCGGCGACATCGCGCAGCGGAGAGCACTTCGCGCGCCGCTCCGCGAGCGGCCGCGCCGGTTCACCCTCGAAGTCGACGATCACGACGTCGCCCTCGGTGACGAGCACCTGCCCGAGGTGGTAATCGCCGTGGCACCGGATGCGGAGCCCGCCCTCGGGGATACGCGCCAGCGCATCGAACGGCTCCAGCAGGCGCGGCGCGTCGGCGAGCGTCTCGCGGACGAGCGGCTGCACCTCGCTGGGCAGGCGGTCGTACGCCGTCCGCAGCGCCTCGAGGCGCGCCTCGGCGTCGGCCCGCATCGCGCGGCCCTGGTTGGTCAGGTCACGACCGGTGAACGGCTCGGCACTGAACGCCGGCTCGGCCCCCTCGCCCTCACCCAGGTGGCGATGCAGCTCTCCGGTGCGCCGGCCCAGCACCTCCGCCGTGGCCAGGTAGCCCTCGACCGCGTGCGTCACCTCGGGGGGCCGGGTCTCGAGCTCGCCGCAGACCCACGCGGCCGGCAGGTCGGGATCGACGTCTGGCGGCGCCTCCGCGGCAACGCGCTCGAAGTAGCGGCCCAGCTCGTCGAGCGTCACCTGCCAGCCGTTGCCCTGGTTGGTGACGAAGTCCTGCACCATCGCGATGGCGGCCGGGCCCCCGTTCCCGCTCGGGCTCGCGCCGCCGGTGTCGTCTCCGACGTACTCCAGCACGCCGCGCAGGCGCGGCACCCGATCGAACTCGCGGCCCGCGAGGAAGAGCCCCACCTCGACGTCCGGATTCAGGCCGGGCTCCACGCGCCGGAACAGCTTGAGCATCAGGTGTCGTCCGAACAGCACCGAGCTGTTGCTCTGGTCGGGCGCGCTCCGGGTGATCGGCAGGAGCGCCTCGGGCGGCGGTCCCGGCACGGCGAATCCGGCGTTGCGCCCCGTCAGCGTCCCGTGCCGTAACCCGAGTACGTCATCCCGGTGCATCAGATCGAGCAGCCGCAGGCAGGTCTCGTCGTCGAACAGCCCGTCGAACAGCACGCCCTTCCGGGCGCCCGTGATCTGCGCGAGCACCGCACGCGACTGCTGGGTCAGCAGCGTCGCCGCCGTCTCCCCGGATGCCGTGGCGAGCGGCAGGACGTAGCGCTCGTGGCCGCCATCGGCGTACGTCGCCTGGACCAGCGCGAGGAAGGCCGGGTTGGGCCCCCGGCGCAGCGTCGTCCAGTCGACCACGCGGGCTGACCGCAGGACACGCCCCTTGCCGCCGAACCAGCGCTGGCGCTGCAGGAAGGGGGCAAGCACCTGCCGGTCGACGATCGAACGGAGGCCGCCGTCGAGCAGGCCTTCCCAGACGACGCCGGCGAAGAGCGACGGAACGGGCGCCGGGTCGTCGATCACCGCGGGGGCGCGCGGCCCGACCGGGGAGACGACCGACTCGAGGCTGAACCAGTAGAAGCCGTAGCCGTCGAGCGCGAGCCTGTACGGCTCACTCGTGATCCTCGGGAACGGCGTGCCGCCCGTGAGCTCCACCGGCGTCAGCCCGGCGAACGCGGCGAGCGGAATCTCGACCGGCTGCACCGTGCGCGAGAGGTTCGCGACGCAGAGCACGACCTCCTGACGCGGCCCGGTCGTGTGCCGGCGCACGTAGGTGAGCACCTTCCGGTTGGCCGTCGGAATGAACTCGAGCGTGCCCCGCCCGAAGACCGGATGCTGGCGGCGCAGGGCGATGCGGCGCTTCATCCAGCTGAGGAGCGAGAACGGCGAGCGCTCCTGCGCCTCGACGTTGATCGCCTCGTAGCCGTAGACCGGGTCCATGATGACCGGAAAGTAGAGGCGCGCCGGGTCGCACCGTGAGAAGCCGGCGTTCCGGTCGCTCGTCCACTGCATCGGCGTGCGGACGCCGTTGCGGTCGCCGAGGTAGACGTTGTCGCCCATCCCGATCTCGTCGCCGTAATAGAGGACAGGCGTGCCCGGCATCGTGAACAGCAGGTTGTTCAGCAGCTCGATGCGCCGCCGGCTGTTCTCGAGCAGCGGGGCGAGGCGCCGCCGGATGCCGACGTTCAGCCGCATCTGGGCGTCGGCGGCGTACTGCGCGTACATGTAGTCGCGCTCCTCGTCGGTCACCATCTCGAGCGTCAGCTCGTCGTGGTTGCGCAGGAAGATCGCCCACTGGCACGTCTCGGGGATCTCGGGCGTCTGGTTCATGATCTCGACGATCGGATGGCGTTCCTCCTGCCGCAGCGCCATGAACATGCGCGGCATCAGCGGGAAGTGGAACGCCATGTGGCACTCATCCCCGTCGCCGAAGTAGGCGCGCACGTCGGACGGCCACTGGTTCGCCTCGGCGAGCAGCGCCCGGCCCGGGAACTCGGCGTCGAGCCGCCGCCGGAACTCCCGCAGCATCGCGTGCGTTTCAGGGAGGTTCTCGTTGATCGTCCCCTCGCGCTCGACGAGGTACGGGATGGCGTCGAGACGCAGCGCATCGACCCCGAGACGCATCCAGAAACGCATCGCGTCCACGATGGCCTCGAACACCGCGGGGTTCTCGAGGTTGAGGTCGGGCTGGTGCGAGAAGAAGCGGTGCCAGTAGTACTGGCCGGCGACCGCGTCGAACGTCCAGTTCGACGTCTCGGTGTCGGTGAAGATGACGCGCGTCCCGGCGTACGTCTCGTCGGTGTCGCTCCAGACGTAATAGTCGCGCTCCGGTGATCCCTTCGGCGCGCGCCGCGCCCGCTGGAACCACGGGTGCCGGTCGGAGGTGTGGTTGACGACCAGCTCGGTCAGCACCCGGATCTGCCGGGCGTGCGCCTCGTCGACGAAGCGCCGGAAGTCGTCGAGGGTGCCGTAGATCGGGTTGATGCTCGTGTAGTCGGCGATGTCGTAGCCGTCGTCGCGCAGCGGCGACGGATAGAAGGGCAGCAGCCAGAGGCAGGTGACCCCGAGGTCCTGCAGGTAGGGCAGCTTCCCGGTGAGGCCGGCGAAGTCGCCGATGCCGTCACCGTTGCTGTCGGCGAAGGCGCGGACGTGCACCTCGTAGATGATCGCGTCCTTGTACCAGAGAGGGTCCATGGCAGGCACGGGCTCGGCTGCGGCTCAGGGCCGCCCGAAGACGAAAAGGTGGGCGGTGCGGTGTGACGGGTCGAGGCGCACGAAGTTCCACTCGCCGCGCCAGGTGTAGCGGGCGCCGTCGAGCAGGTCCTCGGCGATGAACGGCTCGTGCGGCGACAGGCCGAGCGCGGCCAGCGGCACCTGCACGTGCCCCTGCTGCACCGCATGGACGTCCATGTTCGCGACGACGAAGGCGTGATCGGGGCGCACGTGCGCGCCGCGTGCGTCATCGGACCGCGCGTCGAGCTTGGCGAACGCGAGCAGTGCGCCGTTGTCGGTGCCCGGAAACACCAGCGTGTCGTTGCGCTGCAGCGCCGGATGGGCCTCGCGGATCTGGTTCACGCGGGCGATGAGCTCGCGCAGCGGCGCCTGCCTGTAGTCGCGCGGCCGGAACTGGTACTTCTCGGAGTCGAGGTATTCCTCCGACCCGGGGCGCACCGGTGCGTGCTCGCACAGCTCGTAGCCGCTGTAGATGCCGTACGACGCCGACAGCGTCGCCGCCAGGATGAGCCGCAGTTCGAACGCCGCGCGTCCGCCGGTCTGCAGGAACTCGTGGAGGATGTCGGGCGTATTCGCGAAGAAGTTCGGGCGCATGTACTCGCGCAGTTCGGTGCCCGTCAGCTCCTCGAGGTAGACGCGCAGGTCCCACGCGCTGTTCTTCCAGGTGAAGTAGGTGTACGACTGGCTGAAGCCCGCCTTCGCGAGGTAGCGCATCAGCGCGGGCCGGGTGAACGCCTCGGCCAGGAAGATCGTGCGCGGGTGCTGGCGCTGCACCTCGGCGATCACCCACTCCCAGAACCGCAGGCTCTTCGTGTGCGGGTTGTCGACGCGGAAGATCGAGACGCCGTGCGCGACCCAGAACAGGAACACGTCGCGGAGCGCGTCCCACAGCCCCATCCAGTCGTCCGACTCGAAGTCGAGCGGATAGATGTCCTGGTACTGCTTGGGGGGGTTCTCGGCGTACTTGATCGAGCCGTCGGGCCGATGCCGGAACCACTCGGGGTGCTGGCGCACCCACGGGTGATCGGGCGACGCCTGGAACGCGATGTCGAGCGCCACCTCGAGTCCCACGCGGTTCGCGACCGCCACGAAGCGATCGAAGTCGGCGAGCGTGCCGAGCCCCGGCTCGATGGCGGTATGCCCCCCCTCGGCGGCCCCGATCGCCCACGGGCTGCCGGGGTCGCCCGGCTGTGCGACGAGCGCGTTGTTGCGTCCCTTCCGATGCGTGGTGCCAATCGGGTGCACGGGGGGCAGGTACAGCACCTGGAAGCCGAGCGCCGCGATCTCGGGCAGGCGCGCCTCGGCCTCACGCAGGGTGCCGCTGCGGGTGACGTCCGGGGTGCACGAGCGTGGGAACATCTCGTACCAGGCGCCGTAGCGCGCCCGCTCGACGTCGACCGTGACGCGCAGCGGCGGCTCCGACCGGGTCGCCTGCCCGCGGTCGGGATACCGCTGCATCAGCGCGGTGAGCTCCGGGTCGCGTGCGGCCCACACACGCGACCGCTGCGAGCGGCTGCCGCCGACGTAGTCGGCGAACTCGAGCAGCGGCAGCGCGTCGTCGCCACCCTC
>CANIAI010000209.1 GCA_947465275.1 Acidobacteriota bacterium
CCCGGCGAGAGCAGCCTCGCGATGGTGCGCGCGTTCATCGACGTCTTCCCGAACGCCGTCCTGCTCTCGGGGGCGCAGGCGGAACTGCTGCTGCTCGGGACAACCGGGTCGTCCATCGAGATCGACCCCGAGCGGCTGCAGGCGCAGCTCGAGGCGATGCCCGAGGTGAAGCAGGACCTCGAACGGCTCGACCTCTCCACCCCGCGCGACATCGTGGGCACGTTCGTCGGTTCCGCCGAGACGATGCGCCGTGCCGCGGCGGAGACGACCGCGACAACTGATGACCGGCCGGTGCAGGAATACGGTGTCATCTCGATGCTGGCGAGCGGCTTCCTCGGTGTGCCCGGGAGCCTGTTCGACCTCCCGGCGGTTGGTGCCTGGTGTCCGCGCTGCTACGACGGAGGGCGCGTCGCGCCCATCGTGCGGGATCTCGACCTGTACCTCGGCGTGCTCGGGCAGGCGTACGCCGCGCCCGTGGCGGACGCACGGCTCGCCTTCGGCCGGGTCACCAGCACACGCGTCATGGGGAGCCGCTACCTCGCGGCCGTCGCGCCCGACTCGGCCTACGTGCACAACGCCATAGGCCTCTCGCTCGCCCGCGAAGGACGGGCCGCCGATGCGGCGCGTGCGTTCGAGACGGCGTTGCAGCGGACGCCCGGCTACGCGCCGGCGCGGCAGAACCTCGCCCAGCTCCGGTACGACGACGCCGTCCCCCTGATGGCGGCGCGGCGATATCCGGACGCCGTCGAGGTGCTGGAGCAGGTCGTGGCACTGGATCCGTCGGACGCCGAGGCGCACAACGACCTGGGGGTGGCGCTCGCCTCCCTCGGACGGGAAGACGACGCGATCGGTCACTTTCGCCAGGCCCTCACGCTTCAGCCCGGCTTCATCGAGGCGCAGCGGAACCTCGCCGCGGCGCTTCGCCGGACGCGTTAGGCAGGGACTGGCGGGCTAGCCAACCCCGTAGCGGTCGGCCCGGATGCTTTCGGTCACCATGCTGGCGCGAACCGGGTCGACGTCGAGCCACTGCAGCGCCTGGCGCGTCATCTCGACTGCCGCCTCGAATTCCGGGGACGTGACGTCCCGTACACCGATCGCGCGGAGCGCCGCGATCGCCTCGGCGCCATCCGCGCGAGCGATGATGGGCAGCTCGGCTCGCGCCTCGCGCACGGCGGCGACGATGTCGCGGACGGCGGGGAAGGCGGGCACGGTGACGATGAGGGCCCGGGCGTCCGCGAGTCCCGCCGCGCCGAGCACCACCGGCTGCGCGGCGTCGCCAAAGATGACGGGCAGGCCGTCCTGCCTGACCCGCGCCACGCGCCGCGTGTCGAGCTCGACGATCACGCACGGCACGTCGATGCGGCGCAGGCCCACGGCGATCGTGTGTCCGACCCGGCCGCCCCCGGCGACGATGACGTGACCCGTCAACCCCGTGCCCGGCAGGTTGCTGGTTTCGTACGACTCACGCACGCGCGAGCGACCAAAGCGCGCATAGATTGGCGTCGTCGCGTTCGACAGGAGCGGTGTCAGCGCCATCGTGACGACCGCCGTGTTCAGGACGAGCGCGTACAGGTCGTCAGGGATGTGTCCCGCGGCATGCCCCGCGCGCGCCAGCACGAAGGCGAACTCACCAATCTGGAAGAGCGTGAAGGCCGTGGCGATCGGTACGACGTGCCGGTAGCGGAAGGCCCGCACCACGCCGGCGAGGATGGCCCCCTTCCCGAGCGCGATGGCGATCACGACGATGGCGAGCACCCCCGCCTGCGCCCGTACCAGCGCCGGGTCCAGCAGCATCCCGACCGAGACGAAGAACAGCATGCCGAACAGGTCGCGCAGCGGACCCACGTCGCTCAGCGCCTGGTGTCCGTACTCGGACTCGCTCACGACAAGCCCCGCGATGAAGGCGCCGATGGCCAGTGAGAGTCCGAACGACCAGGCGGCGTAGCCGACACCGAGCGCGATGGCGGTGGTGGTGAGCAGGAAGAGCTCGCGCGACTGCCAGCGGGCGACGGCGCCGAGCAGCCGGGGGACGAGACGCGTGGCGACCAGCACGATGGCGCCGAGCAGCAGCATCGCCCGTCCCGTGGCCAGCAGCACGCCGCCCACGCCAGCCCCGGGCGTGCCAAGCTCGGGCAGGACGATCATGAGCGGCACGACCGCGAGGTCCTGCACCACGAGCATCCCGAGCATCACGCGGCTGGAGAGCGTACCGATGCGTCCCTGCGCCTGCAGCGTCTTGAGCGCCACCATCGTGCTCGAGAACGACGCGATGGCGCCGAACCACACGGCTGGACGCCACTCCCACCCGAACGCCGAGGCGAGCGCCGTGCCGAAGGCGAGCGTCAGCAGGATCTGGATGGTGGTGCCCGCGAGCGCCACGGCGCGGACCGGCGCCAGCTCCCGGAGGGACACCTCGAGCCCGAGCGAGAAGAGGAGCAGCGCGACGCCGATTTCGGCGAGCTGCTCGATGTCGTGGATGCGCGTAACGGTGAGGCCGCCGGTGAAGGGGCCGACGGCGATGCCCGCGAGGATGTAACCGACGATCAGCGGCTGACGCAGCCGTTGCGCGAGCAGGCCGCCGACGAGGGCCGCGACGACAACGAGGGTGAGGTCGGTGACGAGCTCCATGCCTAGGCGAGGAGCTTAATACGACGCTGAGGTCCCGTGTTCGTCGCCTGCCGCCGAGGTGGTGCCGCGACCGGTGGTCAGCCGCGACGGGTGGTCAAGTGGTCGGCACCTTCAACCTGGGCAGAGGCGCCTGCGGGGCGTGTCCTTCGTACAACGTGCCGCGCCTGTCGACGCGGTAGTCTCCCACCGCTCGGTCGATGCGGTTCCCGTGCTGGTCGAACCGGACATCCGGCGGTGTCTCGGGTTCCATGAACAGCTCAGGTGACGTGATTCGAGGCAGGCCGAGTCGATTCGACGCGGCGGTGGTCCCGGCCACCCGACCCCAGCCAAACATCACCACGACGAGCAGCGCCAGCAGGGCACAGGTTCTGGCCGACATCGACAACTCAGTCGTCCCGTGCAGCAACCACAGTGCCAGACCCCGGCCGTGGCACGACCGTTGCCCCTGAACGGTGGGGGTTCCAGGTGACACCAGGGTTTCTGTCCCGCTTCGCGCCCGTGATTCGCGCCCATCGCCGTACCTTTGCCCTGCTGCTGGGGTTCCTCGCCGTGATGCTCTGGACGGTCGTCGGGGTGTCAGCGTGGTTCGTCCACGACATCATGACGGGACTCCCCGACAGTGCCGCGTTGCGCGGGGTCGGCTCGATGGCGCAGGCCACCACGTTGATCGACGTGAAGGGGCGTCCGGCCTTCACCATCTTCCAGGAGCAGCGGATCGAGGTGCCGATCGAGCGGGTCTCGCCCTTCCTGCAGCGTGCGATCGTCGCCATCGAAGACCAGCGGTTCTACGACCACGGTGGCGTCGACGTCGTGCGCGTCGCGGGCGCGGCGCTCAGCAACCTGCGGCTCGGCCGGGCGGCGCAGGGCGGCAGCACCCTCACGCAGCAGCTCGCGCGCCAGAGCTTCCTGACACCAGACAAGACCATCCGGCGGAAGCTGCGGGAGGTCGTGCTCGCGGCGCGCCTCGAGCGCGAGTTCACGAAGGCGCAGATTCTCGAGCTGTACCTGAACAAGGTCTACTTTGGCGACGGGCTGTACGGCGCAGAGGCCGCGTCGCTCGGTTACTTCGGACGACACGCGTCCGAGCTGGATGTCGCGCAGGCCGCGCTGCTCGCCGGGCTGGTGAAGTCGCCGTCCAGCTACGCGCCGACCGCGAGCCCCGAGAAGGCACGCGCGCGGCGCAACGTCGTGCTGCAGGTGATGCGTGACGAGGGCGACATCGACGAGGCGACCTGGGCGCTGGCGACCAGGACGCCGGTACGGCTGCACGACGCGCTCCGCGGTGAGGAACCCTACGGACAGTACTTCAAGGAGGAAGTGCGGAAGCAGCTCGTGCAGCAGTTCGGGTGGGAGCGTGTCTACGAAGGTGGCCTGCGGGTGCACACGACGCTCGACATCGACCTGCAGCGCGTGGCCGACGCCGAGGTGCGCCGCACGGTGACCGAGATTGAGGCACGACAGGGCGCGCGCTGGCGGGCGCGCGAGGGGACCGATCCGCTGCAGGGGGCCCTCGTCGCCATCGACCCGACGTCCGGTGAGGTGCGCGCGCTGGTGGGCGGTCGCGACTTCGACGACAGCCGCTTCAACCGCGCCACGCAGGCGAAGCGGCAACCCGGATCCGCCTTCAAGCCGTTCGTCTACGCCGCGGCGATCGAGCAGGGCTACTCGCCGGCGACGCTGATCAGCGGCCTCGACCAGCCGATCGCCACCCTGCAGGGGGCGTGGGTGCCCGAGGACGAACATCTCGACAGCCCCACGATCACGATGCGCGCGGCGTTGCGCACCTCGAGCAACCGGGCGGCCGTGCAGATGCTCCAGCAGATCGGTGTCGCCAGCGCCGTGCGCTACGCGGAGCGGCTCGGTCTCGGACAGGTGCCGGGCGTCCCGTCGCTGGCCCTCGGGTCGGGCGAGGTGACGCTGCTCTCGATGACGGCGGCCTATGGCGCCTTCGCGGACGGCGGGATGTGGAACGCGCCGCGGCTGATCCGGAAGGTGGAGACCACGGGCGGGGAGTCACTGTTCGAAGCCGCGAGCCAGCCCCAGCGCGCGGTCAGCGAGGCGACGGCGTTCCTGATGACATCGATGCTCGCGGACGTGATCAACTCGGGCACGGCCTGGACGGCCCGGGCCGCGGGTTTCACCAAGCAGGCCGCCGGAAAGACCGGTACGACGAACGACTACCGCGATGCCTGGTTCGTCGGCTATACGCCGACGCTCGTGACGGGCGTGTGGGTCGGCTACGACCAGCCGCGCACGATCATCGGGAACGGCTATGCCGCGCAGCTCGCGGTGCCGATGTGGGCGCGCTTCATGGCGGCCGCCACCCGTGACGACGCGCCCGGCTGGTTCCGCCAGCCCTCGACGGTCAGCGCGGTGACCATCTGCCGCCTGTCCGGGCAGCTCGCCACCGACGCCTGCCGCCATGCGGACGACGCGCAGGTCGC
>CANIAI010000210.1 GCA_947465275.1 Acidobacteriota bacterium
GCTGGAAGGTACGGTCGCCGAGGCGCGGCACCTTCAGCAGCTGCCGGCGATCGGCGAACGCGCCATGCGTCTCGCGGTAGCCGACGATGTGCTGCGCAATCGATTCCGACAGCCCCGAGATGCGTGACAGCAGCTGAGCGGACGCGGTGTTCACGTCAGCGCCGACCGCGTTGACGCAGTCTTCGACGACGCCGTCGAGCGTGCGCGCGAGCTGGTGCTGGTTCACGTCGTGCTGGTACTGGCCCACGCCGATCGCCTTGGGCTCGATGCGCACGAGCTCGGCCAGCGGGTCCTGCAGCCGTCGCGCGATCGAGACGGCGCCGCGCAGCGTGACATCGAGCTGCGGCAGCTCCTTCGACGCCAGCTCGGACGCCGAGTACACCGACGCGCCGGCCTCCGACACCACCACCTTGTGCGCCTGCAGCTCCGGATGCCGGGAGAGCAGCTCGCCGGTGAGCGCATCGGTCTCGCGCGACGCGGTGCCGTTGCCGATCGCGATGAGCTGCACGCCATGTCGCGCGCCGAGCGCGGCGAGCGTGCGCAGCGTCCCTTCGCGATCGTTCCGCGGCTGGAAGGGATACACCGTCGCGGTGTCGAGCACCTTGCCGGTCCCGTCGACCACCGCCACCTTCACGCCGGTGCGGATGCCCGGGTCGAGCCCCATGGTGATGCGCTCGCCGGCGGGCGCGGCGAGCAGCAGGTCGCGCACGTTGCGGCCGAAGACCCGAATCGCCTCGGCCTCGGCCTCTTCACGCAGCCGCTGCTCGGTGTCGAGCTCGAGCCGCACGTGGATCTTGAACTTCCAGGTCCAGCGGACGGTCTCGGCGAGCCACGCGTCGGCGGCGCGTCCCTCGTTCCGGATGCCTGCCCGCGCGGCGATCCGCCGCTCGGGTTCGGTGGGACCCGTCGCCCCCTCCGGCACGGGCAGCGTGATGGCGAGCCGCAGCACCCCTTCGTTCCGCCCGCGCAGCAGCGCGAGCGTGCGGTGCGACGGCACGGCGCGCACCGCCTCGGTGGCGTCGAAGTAGTCCGAGAACTTGAGCCCTTCCTCTTCTTTGCCCGGGACGACGGTGGATCGCCACTCGCCCTGTGCCCACACCAGCTCGCGCAGTGCGCCGACGAGCTCGGCGTCCTCGGCGAACTGCTCGACGAGTATCCAGCGCGCGCCTTCGAGGGCGGCGGCGACATCGGCCACGCCCTTCTCCGCGTCGACGAACGCGGCGGCGTGCGCCTCGGGCACCAGGGCCGGGTCGCCCAGCAGGGCGAGCGCGAGCGGCTCGAGACCGGCATCCCGGGCGATCTGCCCCTTGGTGCGCCGCTTCGGCTTGTAGGGCAGGTACAGGTCCTCGAGCCGCGCCTTGGTATCGGCCGTGGCGATGGCCACGGCGAGCTCCGGCGTCAGCTTCCCCTGCTCCTCGATGCTGCGGCGAATCGTGTCGCGCCGTGACTCGAGATCGCGCAGGTAGCCGAGCCGCTCCTCGAGCGTGCGGAGCTGCGTGTCGTCGAGACCGCCGGTGACTTCCTTGCGGTAGCGGGCGATGAAGGGGACGGTGGACTTGTCGTCGAGGAGCGCGATGGTCGCCTCGACCTGGCGCACCTGGACGTTGAGTTCCTGCGCGATGCGTTCGGGGATGGAAGACAAGCTCTCCACTGTAGCAGCGGTCGGGCCGCCGTGGGAGCCGTCAGCCGACCGGCGTGAGTGCCAGCAGCCGCATCACCGGCGCGGACGCGGCGCGCGACCGGACGAGGTCGACCTCGAACACCGCCATCCAGTCGTCGTGCTCCTCGGGATCGACCAGCACCTGCTCGACGCGCCAGCGCCGGCCGTCCGGCGTCTCGGTGACGTGCGTATGCCGCAGGTTGCGCGCCTCGGGGTCGAGCCGTACGCCGGCGTGCTCGACGCGGAACGCGGTCATCGCGGCGGCGAGTCGGTCGGGCGTCCACGGCCCGACGAACGCCTCGGGCGGCAGCGGACGGTCACCGGGCACATCCGGCACGTCCGGCATGTCCGGCGCCTCGGGCGCGGCCGGTGCGTCCGGCCTGTCGGGGGCGCCGGGCAGGTCGAGCGCCGCGAGCGCCGCCGCATGCTGGCCGATCGACCAGGCGCGCAGCAGGGTGAAGACGCGCGTGCGGATGGCGGTGGTGAACGCCTTCCGGTCGCGGGTGACGTCGGGCGGACCCTCATCGGCCGGCGCCCCGGGTGGCCGCAGCGACTCGCCCCTGACGCGCGGACCCGTGTCCTCCGGCGTCCACGACGGGTCGCGCATCCGCTCCCACTCATCCTCGAGGCTCGAGTCGACCGCCCGCAGCACCGTCCGCAGGTACGTTTCCATCTCGCGCACCTCGTCGGTCTTCACCGCGTCGGGCACGGTCTGCGTGAGCACCTTGTAGACACTGTGCAGGTGGCGCAGCAGCAGCCCTTCCGACCGCTGCAGCTCGTAGTCGAGCACGTATTCGGCGAACGACCGGAACTGCTCGAACATCTCGCGCGCGATCGACTTCGGGCGGATGTTCTCCTCGCCGACCCACGGGTGCTTGTCCGCGAATGCGTTGAACGTCTCGTAGATGAAGTCGCGCAGCGGCTTCGGGTACTCGAGCTTCTCGAGCTCCTCCATGCGCTGGTCGTATTCGACCCCCTCCGCCTTCATCCTCGCGACCGCCTCGTCCTTGATGCGGTCGAGCTGACGCCGGAGGATCAGCTCGGGATTCTCGAGAATCGATTCGACCAGCGTCAGGACGTCGAGCGCGTACTCCGGCGCGTCGCGATCGAGGCGCGGCAGCGTCTCGATCAGGTAGAGCGACAGCGCGTGGTCCATCGAGAAGTCTTCCTGCAGGTCGACGTTCACGCGCACCGTTGCCCCCTCGGGCGTGCGCGGCACGATCTCGACGACGCCGCGGGAGACGAGCGCGCGGAACAGCTGCCAGCCACGGCGGCGCAGCGCCGGCTTCGCGCTCGCGGGTTCATGGCTGTCCCGGATGAGCCGCTGCATCGCGCGACACCCGTCGTCGGGACGGCTGAGGACGTTCAGCAGCATGCCGTGCGTCACCTGGAAGCGCGACACGAGCTGCTCCGGCTGCGCGCCGATCAGCCGCTTGAAGGTGTTGGGGTCCCAGTGGACGTAGTTGTGCTCGGGCGGCCGGCGCAGCGTCACCTTCTTGCCGTCGCGAGCCGCCTTCTCCTTCAGGCGGATGTTCTCGATCTCGTGCTCCGGCGCCTGCGCCACCACGTAGCCGATGTCGTCGAACCCCTTGCGTCCGGCGCGCCCGGCGATCTGGTGGAAGTCGCGCGCGGTCAGGTGCGCGGTCTTCCGGCCGTCGAACTTGGAGAGCCGGGTGAAGAGCACCGTGCGGATCGGCACGTTGATGCCGGCGCCCAGCGTGTCGGTGCCGCAGATCACCTTGAGCAGGCCGACCTGCGCGAGCTGCTCGACCAGCACGCGGTACTTCGGCAGCAGGCCGGCGTGGTGCAGCCCCACGCCGTGACGCAGCCACTTGCGGACGTCGGCGCCGTACGGGCTGCCGAAGTCGAAGCCGGCAATCCGCTGCGCGATCGCCTCCTTCTCCTCGCGGGTGCAGATCTTCAGGCTCATGAAGTCCTGCGCGCTCCCCGCCGCATCGGCCTGCGTGAAGTGGACGACGTAGGCCGGCGTCTTCCCCTCGGCCACGAGCTTCTCGATGGTGTGCGGCAGCGGGATCTCTGAATAGGAGAACTCCAGCGGCACCGGCCGGTCGCCCGACGTGATCGTGACGGTCGCGCGTCCCGTCAGTCGCGTGAGCGCCTCCTCGAAGAAGCGCGTGTCGCCGAGCGTCGCCGACATCAGCAGGAACCGCGCCTGCGGCATCGTGAGCAGCGGCACCTGCCAGGCGCCACCGCGGTCGCGGTCGGCGTAGTAGTGGAACTCGTCCATGACCACGTCGGCGATGCGCGCCCGGTCGCCCTCGCGGAGGGCGATGTTCGACAGCACCTCCGCCGTGCAGCAGAGGATCGGCGCGTCGCGGTTCACCGTCGCGTCACCCGTCGACAGGCCCACGAGGTCGGGGCCGAACTCGCGGCAGAGCGCCATCCACTTCTCGTTGACGAGCGCCTTGATGGGACAGGTGTAGACGGCCCGCTGCCCCCGGGCGAGCGACGCGAAGAGCATCGCGCTGGCGACGAGCGACTTGCCCGAGCCGGTCGGCGTGTTCAGGATGACGTTCTTCCCGTCGAGCAGGTCGAGGACGGCCTCCTCCTGCGCGGGATAGAGCTCGAGACGTCGTCGAGCGACGTACTGCAGGAACGAGCCGAGCAGGACGTCGACGGTCGGGTCCCACGAGGCGTCGGCGAGCAGATCGGCCAGCGACGCCGACACGGGGCCAGCCACGTCAGCGGTCCGCCGCGGGCCTGAGCACCGGCGGCCTGCGGGCATGCGTCTTCTGCTCGAAGGCGTACGCCATGCCGAGCAGCCGCGCGTCCGACCAGGCGGTGCCGATGAACGACAGCCCGACCGGCAATCCCTCGATCTGTCCCATCGGCACCGTCACGTGCGGATAGCCGGCAACGGCCGGCAGCGTCGACGGACTGCCGCGCTGCCCGCTGGCGACACTGTCGCCCTTCGCGAGGTCCGAGACCCACGCCGGGACCCCGGTCGGCGCGATCAGCGCGTCGACCCGGTACTCGGCGAGCAGGCGATCGATGCCCTCGGGCCCCGCGGCGCGCTTCGTCGCCTCACGCAGCCGTCCGTAGGCGACCGGGTCGTGCCCGGCGGTCATCTCCGCCCGCTCGAACAGCTCCTGCCTGAAGTGCGGCATCTCTCGCGCGGCGTTGGCGGTGTTGAAGGCGATGAGGTCCGCGAGCGTCCGGGTCGTGACGCCGGGCGGGGTCGCGGCGAGGTACGTGTTCAGCTCGATGCGGAAGTCGGTGAGCAGGATGGTGAGCTCGTCGACGTCGATCTTCTCGAGGGCCTTCATCGCGTTCGGCATCACCTCGATCGGCACGACCTCGGCGCCGAGCGCGCGCAGCTGCGTGAGCGCCGCGTCGGTGGCGGCATCGACGGCGGGGGA
>CANIAI010000211.1 GCA_947465275.1 Acidobacteriota bacterium
CGATGGTCCTGCCGGGGGGCGGGCGGGCGCGAGGGCTCCGGGAGAGGCAGAGCGCACCCATAAGCGAATAAGATGGGACCCCTTAGATCATTGTATTTTGGTAATGGCCGCTCCTTCGTCACAATATCCCGACCATGTCCAGTTCGGCCGGTTTCCCTCCCTCCGCTGAAGGTCTGTACGATCCCGCCACCGAACACGACGCGTGCGGCGTCGGGTTCGTCGTGCACATGAAGGGGCAGCGCTCGCACGCCATCGTGCAGCAGGCGCTCCAGGTCCTCATCAACCTGGAGCACCGTGGCGCCTGTGGCTGTGAGGCCAATACCGGCGACGGTGCGGGCATCCTGATCCAGACGCCGGACACCTTCTTCCGCAAGGTGCTGCCGTTCGCGCTGCCCGAGGCGGGTGCCTACGGAGCGGGCCTGGTGTTCCTGCCGCGGGACGAACGTGATCGGGAGCGCATCAAGGCGCTCGTCGGGAAGGTGATTGCCGAGGAGGGAGCCGCCCTGCTCGGGTGGCGTGGCGTGCCGAGCGACAACAGCCAGCTCGGAGACAGCGCGAAGGCCACCCAGCCGATCTTCGAACAGGTGTTCATCGCGAGTCCGACGCCGGTAAAGACCGAGGCGGACGCGCTGATCTTCGAGCGTCGGCTCTACGTCATCCGCAAGCGGGTGGAGCACGCGGTCGACCGCCTCGAGATCAACGCCCTGTCGCGCCGGTTCTTCTTCATCGTCAGCCTGTCGGCCCGGACGCTGATCTACAAGGGCATGCTGACCGCGCGCCAGCTGGGGCCGATGTTCCCCGACCTTGCCGACCCGGCGCTGCAGTCGTGCCTCGCGCTCGTGCACCAGCGGTTCAGCACCAACACGTTCCCGTCGTGGCCGCTCGCGCACCCCTACCGGCTGGTCGCCCACAACGGTGAGATCAACACGCTGCGCGGCAACATCAACTGGATGCGCGCCCGTGAGGGGCTGCTCCAGAGCGAGCTGTTCGGCGACGACCTGAAGAAGCTCCTCCCGGTCATCCGCGAGGGGGGCAGCGACACGGCGACGTTCGACAACGTGCTCGAGCTCCTCGTGATGGCAGGCCGCTCGCTGCCGCACGCCATCCTGATGATGATCCCGGAGCCGTGGAGCGGCAACGAGTTCATGGATCCGGCGCGGAAGGCGTTCTACGAGTACCACGCCTCGCTGATGGAGCCGTGGGACGGTCCCGCCTCGATCGCCTTCACCGATGGCACCGTCATCGGTGCGGTGCTCGACCGCAACGGGCTGCGTCCGTCGCGCTACTACGTCACCAAGGACGACATGGTCATCATGGCGTCCGAGGTGGGCGTACTCGACGTGCCGCCCGAGGACGTGCTCGTCAAGGAGCGCCTGCACCCCGGGCGCATCTTCCTGGTCGACACCGCCCAGGGGCGGATCGTGGACGACGAGGAGCTGAAGAGCCAGCTGGCCTCGCTGCACCCGTACCGCGAGTGGCTCGACCGGAACCTGATCGAGATCGAGGACCTGCCGGGAGCGCCGGCGGAGCACCCCGAGCACGAGGCGGTCTTCAGCCGGCAGCAGGCGTTCGGCTACACGCAGGAAGACCTGCGCGTGCTGATCGCGCCGATGGCGAAGACCGGCGAGGAGCCGATTGGCTCGATGGGCACCGACAGTGCGCTCGCGGTCCTCTCGGACAAGCCGCGGCTGCTATTCGACTACTTCAAGCAGCTCTTCGCGCAGGTCACGAACCCGCCGCTCGACGCGATCCGGGAAGAGATCGTCACCTCGATGTCATCGACCCTCGGGCCCGAGCGCAACCTGCTCAAGCCCGAACCGGAATCGTGCCGGCAGATTCACCTGAAGTACCCGATCATCTCGAACGAGCACGTCGCGCGGCTGCGGCACCTGCAGCCAGACTCGGCGTTCCGTTCGACGACGCTCTCGATGCTGTTCGATCCGGAGCGCGGGGGCGCCGCCCTCGACGAGGCGATGGCAGACCTCTGCCGGCGCGCGAGCGACGCGGTGGCCGCCGGGTACAACATCCTGATCCTGTCCGACCGAGGCGTCGGGCCGCGGCAGGCCCCGATTCCCAGCCTGATGGCGACCGCCGGCGTGCACCATCACCTGGTGCGCGAAGGCACGCGCACGCGGTGCGGCCTGGTGGTCGAGTGCGGTGACGCCCGCGAGGTGCATCACGTCTCGCTGCTGCTCGGGTATGGCGCGGGCGTCGTGAACCCGTACCTGGCGTTCGAGGCCATCGACGACATGATCCGGCAGGGGATGCTGCTCGGCGTCAGCCGCGAAGATGCGGTCCGGCACTACATCAAGGGCCTCAACAAGGGCATCCTCAAGGTGATGTCGAAGATGGGGATTTCGACGCTGCAGAGCTACTGCGGCGCGCAGATCTTCGAGGCGATCGGGCTCCGTCAGGAGTTCATCGATCGCTACTTCACGCACACCACCTCGCGCATCGGCGGCATCGGCACCGACGTGGTCGCCGAGGAAGTCGTGCGGCGGCACGACCGTGCCTTCGGCCGGCGCCTGCCGGTGCTCCCGAAGGAACTCGTCACGGGCGGCGAGTACCAGTGGCGGCGCGACGGCGAGTACCACCTCTTCAATCCCGACACGGTGTTCAAGCTGCAGCACGCGACGCGCAGCGGACAGTTCGCGATCTTCAAGGAATACACGCGTGCTGTCGACCAGCAGAACGAGCACCGGGCCACCCTGCGCGGCCTCTTCCGCTTCAAGCCCGTGGGGCCGAAGGTCCCGCTCGACGAGGTCGAGCCCGCGGAGCGGATCTTCAGGCGCTTCGCGACCGGCGCGATGTCGTACGGGTCGATCAGCCAGGAAGCGCACGAGACGCTGGCGATTGCGATGAACCGCCTCGGTGGGAAGTCGAACACCGGTGAAGGCGGTGAGGACCCGGAGCGATTCCAGCCGATGCCGAATGGTGACTCCCGCAGGAGCGCCATCAAGCAGGTCGCCTCCGGCCGGTTCGGCGTGACCAGCGAGTACCTCGTCAACGCCGACGAACTCCAGATCAAGATGGCGCAGGGCGCGAAGCCCGGCGAGGGGGGACAGCTCCCCGGACACAAGGTGTATCCGTGGATTGCGAAGACGCGGCACTCGACCGCCGGCGTCGGGCTGATCTCGCCGCCGCCGCACCACGACATCTACTCGATCGAAGATCTCGCGCAGCTGATCTTCGACCTGAAGAACTCGAACCCGCGCGCCCGCATCTCGGTGAAGCTCGTCGCCGAGGGGGGTGTGGGCACGGTCGCGGCCGGTGTCGCCAAGGCGCACTCCGACGTCGTGCTGATCTCGGGTTACGACGGTGGCACGGGCGCGTCGCCGCTGACGAGCCTGAAGCACGCCGGCCTGCCGTGGGAGCTGGGCCTGGCCGAGACGCAGCAGGTGCTGGTGCTGAACAAGCTGCGCGACCGGATTACCGTGCAGGTCGACGGCCAGATGAAGACCGGCCGAGACGTCGTCATCGGCGCGCTGCTCGGGGCCGAGGAATTCGGTTTCGCCACGGCGCCGCTGATCGTCATGGGCTGCGTCATGATGCGCGTCTGCCACCTGAACACCTGCCCGGTGGGCATCGCGACCCAGGACCCCGACCTGCGCAGCAAGTTCACCGGCACGCCGGAGTTCGTCGAGAACTTCTTCCGGTTCATCGTGCAGGAGATCCGCGAGCTGATGGCGGAGCTTGGCTTCCGCACGATGGACGAGATGATCGGCCGCGCCGATTGCCTCGACATCGAGCCGGCGGTCCACCACTGGAAGGCGAAGGGGATCGACCTGTCGCCCCTGCTGCACGTGCCGGCGCTGCCGGCGTCGGTGGCCCGGCGCAAGGTGCGCGAGCAGGACCATGAGCTCGGGGCCGCGCTCGACAACGACCTGATTCGTGCCGCTGGTCCCGCGCTCGAGCGGCGGACGCCGGTCGAGATCAACGCGTTCATCCGCAACGCCGACCGCACGGTCGGGACGATGCTCGGCTCGGAAGTGACGCGTCGCTACGGTGGCGCCGGCCTTCCCGAGAACACCATCCGGGTGACGTTCACCGGATCGGCGGGGCAGAGCTTCGGCGCGTTCGTGCCGCACGGCATGACGCTGACGCTGGTCGGTGACGCGAACGACGGCTTCGGCAAGGGGCTCTCTGGCGGGCGGCTGGTCATCTATCCGCCGCCGCTGTCGACCTTCCGCTCGGAGCAGAACATCATCATCGGCAACGTCGGCTTCTACGGCGCGACGAAGGGCGAAGGCTACGTGCGCGGCATGGCCGGCGAGCGGTTCTGCGTCCGCAACAGCGGCGCCACGGTCGTCGTCGAGGGCGTGGGCGATCATGCCTGCGAGTACATGACCGGCGGACGGGTCGTGGTGATCGGGAAGACAGGGCGGAACTTCGCGGCGGGCATGAGCGGCGGCATCGCGTACGTGCTCGACGTCGACGGCAGCTTCGAACGGCGCTGCAATCGCGAGATGGTCGACCTCGAGCCGCTCATCGACTCGGATGATGTCGACTTCGTGCAGGTGACGATCATGAAGCACGTCACCTATACCGGCAGCCGGTATGCCGAGCAGCTGCTGTCCGACTGGGCGGGCCTGCAGCGACGCATCGTCAAGGTCATGCCGCGGGAGTACAAGCGTGTGCTCGCGGCCGAGGCGAAGACGCGCACCGAGGCAGCGGCGCTCGCCGCGACCGGCGGGCACGGCCAGCCGACCCCTACCACCGTCTAGCACCGACTGAAGGGCGCACGAACGCACATGGGCAAGCCGACCGGTTTCATCGAAGTACAGCGGAAGAAGCACCCGACCCGTCCGGTCGAGGAGCGCGTGAAGGACTGGCGTGAGGTGTACCTGCCGTACGAGCAGGCCGACCTGTCGCTCCAGGCGGCGCGCTGCATGGATTGCGGGATCCCGTTCTGTCACCAGGGCTGCCCGCTCGGCAACCTGATTCCGGACTGGAACGACCTGATCTACCGCGACCGCTGGCACGCGGCGATCGATCGCCTGCACGCGACGAACAACTTCCCGGAATTC
>CANIAI010000212.1 GCA_947465275.1 Acidobacteriota bacterium
GTGCACGCGGACGCCGTGCGCCCGCTCCAGGCGCTCGGCGAGCGCGCGCAGCCGGTCTTCGCGGCGGGCGGTGACGACGAGGTCGTGCCCCTTCGCGGCGTAGAGCTCGGCGAACGCGAGGCCGATGCCGGCCGACGCGCCGGTGATGAGCGCGGTGCGCCTCACGGCGCCGGCCTCCACGCCACCCGGTGCGCTACTCGACACGGCGCAGGATGAAGCACTTGAGGTAGTAGGTCTCGGGCACGCCGACGAGCACCGGGTGGTCGCGCCCCTGCGTCCGCTTCTCGACGATCGTCACCGGTGTGTGGCTGTCGATCGACGCCTGGTGCACGACTTCCCCGAAGAGCGCCTCGTCGATGTTGTACGAGCAGCTGCAGGTGAGCAGGTACCCGCCCGGGCGCAGCAGGCGCATCGCGCGGAGGTTGATCTCCTTGTACCCGGCGAGCGCGTTGGTCACCGAGGCCTTGTTCTTCGCGAACGCGGGCGGGTCGAGGACGATCGTGTCGTACTGCTCCCCGGCGCGCTCCAGCCGGCGCAGCTCGTCGAACACGTTGACCTCGCGGGCGTGCACGTGCGGCAACCCGTTCCGTTCGGCGTTCGCGCGGATGCGCGCCACCGCATCGGCCGAGACGTCGAGCGCCTCGACCTGATCGCAGGTGTGGGCGAGACGCAGCGCGAACCCGCCGTTGTAGCTGAAACAGTCGAGGGCGCGCCCGGTGGCGTACCGCGTCGCCGCCTCGCGGTTCTCGCGCTGGTCGAGGAAGAGGCCGGTCTTCTGCCCGTGCCGCAGGTCCACGGCGAACTGGGTCGGCCCCTCGCGCACGTCCACCGTGTCGGGGATGCTGCCGTGCAGCACCTCGACGACCTGATCGAGCCCTTCGAGCCCGCGCACCTTCGGATCGTTGCGGGCGAGGATGCCGGCGGGCTGCAGCAGGTCGACCAGGGTACGGACGACGACCGGCAGCAGGCGGTCCATCCCCTGTGAGAGCGTCTGCACCACGAGGTAGTCGCCGTACCGATCGATCACCAGCGACGGCAGCAGGTCGGCCTCGCCGTGCACCACGCGGTAGGCGGTGGCGTCGAGCGCCAGTGCCTCGCGGAAGCGGAGCGCCTGCGCGATGCGGGCGGCGATCAGCCCCTCGTCGGCCGGGGTCGTGCCGGTGGTGAGCATGCGCAGCGTGATCTGCGACTGGTCGCTGAACAGGGCGTGGCCGATGGTGCGCTCCCGGGGGCCCCGCACCTCGACGATGGCGCCCGGGGTGGCGTCGACGGCAGCGATATCTGCCCGGTAAATCCAGGGGTGTCCGGCTCTGATCCGCTGTTCCCCGCGGGCGCTCACAACGACGGTCGAAGGCATGGCGCTGCCACTGTAGCAGGAAGTAGAATCGGAGGAATGTCCAACGCGGTCCTACCCCTCATGCAGCGTGCCCTCGCAGACATCGACCCCGAGATCGCCAGCGCCATCAAGAACGAGGTTCGCCGGCAGGCCGAGGGTCTCGAGCTGATCGCATCCGAGAACTTCGTCAGCAACGCGATTCTCGAGGCGGTCGGGTCGGTGATGACGAACAAGTACGCCGAGGGATACCCGGGCAAGCGGTATTACGGCGGGTGCGAGTTCGTCGACGTGGCGGAATCGCTCGCCATTTCGCGTGCGAAGGAGCTGTTCGGCGCCGAGCACGTCAACGTGCAGCCGCACTCGGGCGCGCAGGCGAACCTGGCTGTCTACATGGCGCTGCTGCAGCCCGGTGACACGGTGCTCGGCATGAACCTGGCGCACGGCGGCCACCTGACGCACGGCCACGCGCTGAACTTCTCGGGGAAGCTGTACAAGATCGTCCCGTACGGCGTGCGGCAGGAAGACGAGCGGATCGACTACGCCGAGCTCGAGCGGCTCGCCCACGAGCACAAGCCGAAGATGATCATCGTCGGCGCCAGCGCCTACCCGCGCGTCATCGAGTTCGAGCGGATCAGCGCCGTGGCGAAGGCCATCGGGTCGCCGATGTTCGTCGACATGGCCCACATCGCCGGGCTCGTCGCCGGCGGGGTGCACCCGAGCCCGGTGCCGCACGCCGACTTCGTCACCACGACCACCCACAAGACGCTGCGCGGACCGCGCGCCGGCATGGTGATGTGCCGGTCGCAGTACGCGGCAGACCTCGATCGGGCGGTGTTCCCGGGCATCCAGGGCGGCCCGCTGATGCACGTGATCGCCGGCAAGGCGGTCTGCTTCAAGGAAGCGATGGAGCCGGCGTTCGCCGAGTACCAGCGGCAGATCGTCAGGAACGCGTCGCGCCTCGCGGCGTCGCTCCAGAGCCACGGCTTCCGCCTCGTGAGCGGCGGTACCGACAACCACCTGATGCTCGTCGACGTGTTCTCGAAGGGCATCACGGGCAAGGCGGCGGAAGCGGCGCTCGGCAAGGCCGGCATCACCGTGAACAAGAACGCCATCCCGTTCGACCAGAACAAGCCGATGGTCGCCAGCGGCATCCGCATCGGCACGCCGGCGGTCACGACCCGCGGCATGGGCGAAGCCGAGATGGACCAGATTGGCGACTTCATCGCGCGCGTGCTCGCGTCGCCCGAGGACGACACGGCGATCGGCACGGTCAAGGCCGAGGTCGAGCGCCTCTGCCACAAGTTCCCGCTCTACCCGGAACTCCAGTAAGACGGGATGTCGCCCGAGGCAGGGTCACGAGAATCTGCCTCGCTGCTGGGCGAGGTCCGCGCGACCTTCGGGCCGGAGGGGGCGCTCGCACGCATCCTCGACGGCTACGAACCGCGTCCCACGCAGGTGGCGATGGCTGAAGCCGTCGCCGCCACGCTCAGCGACGGCGGCGTGCTCCTCGCCGAGGCGGGCACCGGCACCGGCAAGACGCTCGCCTACCTCGTCCCCGCGATCCTGAGCCGCCAGCGCGTGCTCGTGTCGACCGGCACCAAGAACCTCCAGGAACAGATCTACTTCAAGGACCTGCCGACGCTGCAGGCGGCGCTGCCGATCCCGTTCACGGCGACGCTGATGAAGGGGCGCGGCAACTATCTCTGCCTGCACCGGTGGGAGATCTACCGCGACGGCGTCACCGGGAACACGTCGGCGGTCGGGCGCCTCATCGAGACCTCCGACCGCGTGCTGCTGCCGGTGATCGACGCCTGGGCGACGCAGACCGACACCGGCGATCGCGCCGAGCTGCGCGACCTGCCCGAAGACCTCGCCGTCTGGAAGGACATCGCCGCCGACGCCGAGACCTGCCTCGGCAACGAGTGCCCGCGCTACTCAGACTGCTTCGTCACCCGCATGCGCCAGCGGGCCGCCGAGTCCGACGTGGTGATCGTCAACCACCACCTGCTCTGCGCCGACGCCTCCGTGCGGCGCAACGACTACGGCGAGGTGATCCCGGCGTGCTCGACGCTCGTGGTCGACGAGGCGCACCAGCTCGAGGACGTCGCGACGCAGTACTTCGGCTTCGTGCTGAGCAACTTCCGCGTCGAGGAACTGCAGCGCGACGCCGCGCGGCTGGCGGGCACCGGCGCCTTCGGCGGCGCGACCGAGGCGGGCCTGCGCGACCTGCAGCAGATCGGCGAGAACGCCCGCGCCTTCTTCGGCAACCTCACCTTCGCGCGCATGGCGAGGGGCGGCGGCGAGGGACGGGTGCGCTACACCAGCGACTCGATGGCCGACCACTTCGAGGACGGGATGCTGCTGGCCGGCGCCATCGAACGGTTCGAGGCAACGGTCGCCCTGTCGAAGATGCCGGCGAACCAGCCGGGGGCCGGTGACATGGCGCCACCCGGGGGCACGTCAGAAGCGGTCGACACCATGGTTCGCCGGGCCGGCGAGATCCGCACCGACCTCCGGTTCCTGATGCGGGTGGCCGACCCCGATTTCGTCTACTTCCTCGAGACGCGCGGACGCGGGATCTTCCTGCGGGCCGCCCCGGTGGACGTCTCGCGCATCGTCCAGGAGTCGATCTTCGGGCGGCTCCAGAGCGCGGTCCTCACCTCGGCGACCCTCCGGGTCGACCAGAAGTTCGACTACGTGAAGGGGCGGCTCGGGATCCGCGAGGCCGAGGAAATCGCCGTCCCGTCCGAGTTCGACTACACCACCCAGGCGCTGCTCTACCTGCCCCGGCGGATGCCACCCCCGAAATCCCCCGACTTCGCCCAGGCCGTCGCGAAGGAGGTCGTCGAGCTGCTCACCCGCTCCCGCGGGCGGGCGTTCGTGCTGTTCACGAGCTACGCCGTCCTCAGGACCGTGCAGAAGTTCGTGGAAATGGCGCTGCCCTATCCGATTCTGGTCCAGGGCACGGCGCCCCGCTCGACGCTCATCGACCAGTTCCGGTCGACCCCGAACGCCGTCCTGCTGGCCACCTCGAGCTTCTGGCAGGGGGTGGACGTGGTCGGCGAGGCGCTGAGCTGCGTGGTCATCGACAAGCTGCCGTTCGCGTCGCCCGGCGACCCGGTGACCGCCGCCCGCATCGAGGCGCTGACCACGGCCGGGGTGGACGCGTTCACCCAGTACCAGGTGCCGCTGGCCATCCTCAACCTTCAGCAGGGTCTCGGACGTCTTATCAGGCATCGGGGGGATCGCGGGGTGCTCGCGGTCCTCGACCCGAGGCTCCGGACCATGGGATACGGCCGGCGCTTCCTCGGGTCGCTTCCCCCGGCCCCGGTGACGCACGATCTCGATGCGGTCGGACGGTTCTTCGGGTAGACTGGCTGATACGGCAGGCATGAACTGGGCCGTTTCAGCAAGTCTGTGGAAGTTGTGCAGTCATTGAGCGGAGGGATGAGAGTTATGCGGACCCAACTGTTCCGCGGCGTCCTGGCATTGGTCGTCGCACTGCTGGTCTCGGTGCCGGCATTCGCCCAGACGGTCGCCAAGGGCGTCGTCGTGGATGCCATGGGACAGCCGATCGAAGGCGCGACGGTGACCTTCGAAAACCTCCAGAGCGCCGCCCGGCGCGCGGAGACCAAGACGAACAAGAAGGGCGAATTCCTGCAGGTCGGCCTGCCGCCCGGACA
>CANIAI010000213.1 GCA_947465275.1 Acidobacteriota bacterium
CATCGTCACCACCCCGACGAACATCCGCTATCTCTCGAATCACGCGGGGAGCGCCGGGGCCCTGGTGGTCACGCCGACCGGGCTCCATCTCATCGTGGACGGCCGATACACCGAGTCGGTGCGGGCGCGCCAGGAGTCTCCGGACGCCTGCCCCGGCCTGACCGTCCATCCGGTTCCGTCCTCCTACGACGAGGCGCTCGTCGCACTCGTGACCGGGATCATGGACGGCGCGGTATCGCCGCAGGTCGGCTTCGAGGCCGCACAGGTGAGCGTGGCGCGTCACGCCTGGTGGTTCGGGGCACTGGGCCGGTCGGGTGCCGCGGTCGCGCTGGTTCCCACCGAGGACGTGGTCGAGCGACTCCGGGCGGTGAAGGACGACGTCGAGATCCAGACGCTGCGAGAGGCAGCTCGTCGGCTCACCGGGGTGTCGGCGGAACTGTTCGGCCTGATTCGCACCGGCATGACGGAACGCGAGGTCGCCGGCCTGCTCGAGGGGCTCATGCGGCAGGCAGGGTACGAGCGCCTGGCCTTCGACACCATCGTCGCGTCGGGACCCAATGCGGCGCTGCCACACTACCGGGCGGGGGAGCGCGTGCTCGCCGACGGCGATCTCCTCGTGCTGGACTTTGGCGGCGTTCTGGACGGATACTGCTGCGACTTGACCCGAACGGTTTCGGTAGGTCCCCCAACCGAAGAATCCCGCCGTGTGCATGGAGCGGTGCTCGAGGCCCAGCAGGCCGCCATCGCGGCGGTCAGGCCAGGAGTCGAGACGTCAGACGTCGATGCGGCCGCGCGAACGATCCTCGCGGCACACGGTCTGGCGCAGGCCTTCAGCCACGGCACGGGACACGGCCTGGGGCTCGATGTCCACGAGGCGCCCCGCGTGGCACGATCGTCATCACAGGCGGCCGTCCGGTTGGAGCCGGGCATGGTCATCACCATCGAGCCGGGGGCCTATCTCCCCGGCTGGGGCGGCGTGCGTATCGAGGACGACGTGCTCGTGACCGACACCGGTCACGAGGTGCTCACCTCGGTCCCGTACGACCTCCGCCCGCACGTCGCCTCCCTCTCATGAGCGCCATGAATTTCGACGAAATCAAGCAGATCCTCGACATGATGCGCGAGCACGAACTCACGGAGTTCGAACTCGAGCGAGACGACTTCAAGCTCCGCCTCCGCAAGAACCAGGGCGGTCAGTGGACGATGGTGCCGGCGGCTCCCGCGGCGGCACCGGCGGCCCAGGCGGCGCCCCTCGCGGCGGCGCCTGAGGCGCGGGTCCTCACCGCCGCCGATGACGACGACGCCTTCGCCGTCGTGAAGTCTCCCATCGTCGGGACGTTCTACCGGTGTCCGGAACCGGGCGCCCGCGCCTACGCCGAGATCGGCGACACGGTGAAGAAGGGGCAGGTGCTCTGCATCATCGAGGCGATGAAGCTGATGAACGAGATCAACGCCGAGTGCGACGGTACCGTCGTGAAGGCGTATGTCGAGAACGGGCAGGCCGTGCAGTACAACGAGCGCCTGTTCGCCATCAAGCCGCTCTAGGCGCCAGACCGGCGTGGACGCACTGTCATGTTCAAGAAGATCCTGATCGCCAACCGCGGGGAAATCGCGCTGCGCGTGATCATCGCGTGTCGCGAACTCGGCATCAAGACGGTGGCCGTGTACTCGGAGGCCGACGAGAACTCGCTGCACGTCCGGTTCGCCGACGAGGACGTCTGCATCGGTCCCGCCCGCAGCGCCGACAGCTACCTCAACGTGCCGGCGATCATCAGCGCCGCCGAGATCACCGGCGCTGACGCGATTCATCCCGGCTACGGATTCCTCTCCGAGAGCGCGTACCTCGCGGAAGTCTGCGAGGCGTGCCACATCCGCTTCATCGGACCCGACCCGAACGTCATCAAGCTGATGGGCGACAAGTCGCGTGCGCGCCGCGCGATGAAGAAGGCGGGTCTCCCGATGCTGCCCGGCAGCGACGGACCGATCGACGGGGAAGAGAAGGCGCTCAAGATTGCCAAGGAGATCGGCTACCCGGTGATCGTCAAGGCGGTCGCGGGCGGCGGCGGGCGCGGCATGCGCGTCGTCCGCAGCGCCTCGGAACTGGGGAACGCGCTGCGTACGGCCCAGCGTGAGGCCGAAGCGGCGTTCGGCAACGGCAGCGTCTATATCGAAAAGTACCTGGAGAACCCGCGTCACATCGAGTTCCAGATCCTCGGGGACCACCACGGGAACGTGGTGCACCTCGGTGAGCGCGAGTGCTCAATCCAGCGCCGGCACCAGAAGCTGGTCGAGGAGTCACCCTCGCCGGCGCTGACCGACAAGGTCCGCCGCAAGATGGGGAGCCTCGTGGTGGATGCCGCCCGGGCGGTCCAGTACACCAACGCCGGCACGTTCGAGTTCCTGATGGACGGCGAGGGGAAGTTCTACTTCATGGAGGCGAACACGCGCCTTCAGGTCGAGCACCCGGTCACCGAATGGGTGACGGGCATCGACATCGTGAAGGAGCAGATCCGGATCGCGGCCGGTGAGCGGCTCTCGTTCAAGCAGAGCGAGGTGACGTTCAGCGGCCACTCCATCGAGTGCCGGATCAACGCTGAAGATCCCGACACGTTCGCCCCGTCCCCAGGTGTCATCCATGCCTTCAGCGTGCCGGGCGGTCCCGGTGTGCGCGTCGACACCTTCGCGCACGCCGAGTGCACCGTGTCGCCGTACTACGACTCGATGATCGCGAAGATCATCGTCCACGGCCGGGACCGCGCCGAGGCGATCGCGCGCATGCGCCGGACGCTCGAGATGACGGTCGTCGAGGGCATCAAGACCAGCGTGCCGCTGCACCTCCGGATCCTCGCCGAAAAGGATTTCGCTGCCGGCAAGCTGAGCACCGGGTTCATGGACCGGTTCGCCACCGCGCCGAAGGGGTCGTCGGTCTCCGAGAAGACGGCCTGACCGTTCATCCCGCGCTCGTCCCGTGGCCACGCCTGCAGGCGATCGTCGACGTCGAGGTCGCCGCGCGTGCCGGCTGGGCCCCTGTCGATCTCGCCACGGCGCTGCTCGATGGCGGTGCGCGGCTCCTGCAGCTCAGGGCCAAGACGCTCGACGCCCACCCCATGCTCAGCCTGGCTGACGCCCTCGTCGCACGGGCGTCCAGCTATGGAGCCGCCGTGATCGTCAACGACCGCGTCGACCTCGCCCGGCTCTCAGGCGCCTGCGGCGCCCACGTGGGGCAGGAGGACATCGCGCCGGCGGCAGCCCGCGCGCTGCTCGGGGCGGACGCCGTCCTGGGACTCTCCACACACACCCCCGCCCAGCTGCGAGACGCCGCTGGCGCTCCCGTGACCTATGTGGCGGTCGGTCCAGTCTTCGGGACGACGACGAAGGACACGGGGTACACCGCGGTCGGTCTTGACCTCGTCTCGCTCGCGGCGGAGTCGACGGCTCGTCCGGTCGTCGCCATCGGGGGCATCACGCTCGACCGTGCCGCCTCGGTCATCGGGGCGGGCGCCTCTATGGTTGCCGTGATCGGCGACCTGCTCGCTGGCGGGGACCCCGCCGCGAGGGTGCGGGCCTACGCCGCGGAACTCGGGCGGGCGTAAAGCCCGGACGCTGCGCGTCACCACGGTATAATCCCGGCCATCCACCCGAATCCATCACGCTGTCGAAGGGACCGCGATGTCGCTCTTCATCACGAAATCGATCGAGCAGCTCAGGGCTGAAGCCAGTGCGGAGGGGGAGCACGCGCTCAAGCGCGTCCTCAGCGCGTCGAACCTCGTGATGCTCGGCATCGGCGCGGTCATCGGCACGGGCATCTTCGTGCTGACCGGGCAGGCCGCGGCCCAGTACGCGGGGCCGGCCATCGTGCTGTCCATGGTGCTCGCGGGGATCGCGGCCGCCCTGGCGGGACTCTGCTACTCCGAGTTCGCGTCGGCTGTCCCGGTCGCCGGTTCCGCCTACACCTACGGCTACGCGACGCTCGGCGAGTTCTTCGCCTGGATCATCGGCTGGGACCTGATTCTCGAGTACTCGCTGGCGGCATCGACCGTGGCCGTCGGCTGGTCGGGCCACCTCACCAGCTTCCTGAACGATTTTGTCGGCGTCCAGTTCCCGGCGGCCTTCTCCGCGGCACCGGGAACGATTGTGCAGACCGTCGGCGGACCGGTCACGGCGATCTTCAACCTCCCCGCGGTCCTCATCACGCTGGCCGTCACCGTGCTGATCATCCGCGGGGTGCGCGAGTCGGCCAACGTGAATGCGGTGGTGGTCGTCATCAAGGTCGCCGTCGTCCTGATTGTCATCCTGGGCGGTGCGGCCTTCGTCAACGTGGACAACTGGCACCCGTTCATCCCGGAGAACACCGGCACCTTCGGCGAATATGGCTGGAGCGGCGTCCTGCGTGCCTCCGGCGTGATCTTCTTCGCGTACATCGGCTTCGATGCGGTCTCGGTCGCGGCTCAGGAAGCGAAGAACCCGCAGCGCGACATGCCCATCGGCATCCTCGGTTCCCTCGTGGTCTGCACCGTCTTCTACGTGCTCGTCTCGCTGGTGATGGTCGGCCTGGTGCCGTACAAGGAAATGCTCGGATCGGCGGCGCCGATGGTCGTGGCGATTCGCGCCGCGGAGCAGGCGTCCGGTGGCAGCCTCCTGCTGCGCGTCATGACCATGCTGGTGGAAGTGGGTGCGATCGCCGGCCTGAGCTCGGTGATGGTCGTGATGATGATGGCGCAGCCGCGCATCTTCTACTCGATGGCGCACGACGGACTCCTCCCGCCGTTCGCCGGCCGCATTCACCCGCGCTTCCGCACCCCGCACATCACGAGCGCCATCACGGGTGTGGTGGTCGCGCTGGCGGCCGGGTTCACTCCGATTGGCATCCTGGGGGAGCTGGTCAGTATCGGGACGCTCCTGGCGTTCGTTATCGTCTCGGTCGGCGTCATCTTCCTGCGCCGGAATCGCCCCGACCTGAAGGCGCCGTTCCGGACGCCGTGGGTGCCCGCGGTGCCGATCCTC
>CANIAI010000214.1 GCA_947465275.1 Acidobacteriota bacterium
CGGCGGGCAGTACATCATCGTGCTGCGGGATCTCGAGACGGTCGTCGTCGCCACCTCCTCGACGGCCGGTGGCGACGAGCGTCGCGGCTATCGTCGTGCCCTGCTCGACCTGATCGGCACGCAGGTGCTGCCAGCCCTCACGGGGGACGCCGCACCAGCCGGCGACTGACGCGACGGAGGCCTCAGGGGTTCGAGGGCGCCGCGCCGGCCGGCTGGACGCCGGGGGCGGGCGCGGCGGCACTCGACTTCAGCTGCTCGAGGCGTGCCGTGATGCGCGGGTTCGGGAACGCCTCGGCAATCGGCGTCAGCACCGCGATGGCCGCCTCGCGCTGACCGGCCGCCTCGAAGGCATCGGCCTGCAGGTTCGCGCGCTGAATCCGCTGGACCCGGCTCGAGTCGGGCACCTGCACCGCGTTGAGGGCGTCGATCGCCGCCTGCGGGTTCTTCTCGTCGCGCAGGAGCGACTCGGCCGCGAACATCTGTACCTCAGGGTCGGACGGGAAGCGCTCGACCGCCTGCCGTGCGAGCTGCGCGGCCCGCTGCGGCTGGCCCGCCTTCCGATCCGCGAGCGCCTGGTGGTAGTAGCCGGCGAGCAGGAGCCGCTCGGTGTCCTTCGGGTCACCCGAACGGAGCCCGACGCCGCCCGCGTAGGCATAGACCAGCTCACCGCCATGCGAGGCGGCCTCGTAGACGGCCCCGGCGGCGACGATCCCCACCACCGCGGCGGCACCATGGGCGATCCGCAGCTTCGGCGACCTGCGCAACGCGAGCGCGACCAGCTCCACGGCGCCGAGCAGCAGCAGGATCACCTGCGCGCGCTCACCCCACTCCTCGTGCTCCTCCACCGCCGGGCGCGCCCCGGGGGTGCGTTCGACCGGACCGTGCGCCGCGGTGCCCGACCGCACCGACACCACCGAGCTGAGGGCTGCCAGCAGTATCAGCGTCGTCGCGGCGGGGCTCACCCAGGCCGGACGTCCGAGCAGCGACACCAGCCGGAAGAGCACGCCGACGAGCGCGAGCGCGATCGTGAAGTGGACGACGAGCGGATGCAGAGCGGCCACGACCACCTACCTTCCCTGAAGAGGAACACGCGCCGTCTCAGCGGGCCGCGGTTGCCACCACGACGGAACTGGTCGACGCCATCGAATCGTAGAACCGCACGAAACGCGTCGGCTCGGGTGCGTCGTACCGCTCGAGGTTGTGCGCCCAGCGCCAGCCGATCGACTGGTACCGGAGTTCCACCTCGATCCGATACGCCCCCGGCCCCGCGACGGCTACCGCATAGCGTACCCGGTCTCCACCGCCTGCGAAATCGGGATCACGCAGTGCGGCGCCGTGCACCGCGACCCCGGCGTCGGCGGTCGCCTTGTCAAACCCGCGCGGCAGCAGGCGGTTGTCCTTCAGGTACTGCGTGGCGGTCAGCAGGCCGGTGGTCGGGACCCCCGCGCGGTCACCGAGGACCGGCTCATAGATCTGCACCTGGTCGGGCCGCGTGATCTGCTCGTAGTGCGGCTCGAACCGCGTTGCGTCGGCATCGCTGTCGTTGCCCGCGATCACCCCGCGCGCATCGACCGCACCAGACTCGAACACCGGCCGCCCCTGCGCATCGCGGACGGTCACGTGCAGCCACGTGCGCCGGGACGGGTAGCCGGTGGGGTACTTGTGGCCCGAGAGGTTCCGCACCTCGATGTCGAAGGCCAGCGTGCCCCCCTCGAGCACCGGCGTGCTCACGGCGATCGTCGCGGTGTCGTGCTGGAGCTGCCGCTCGGTCGCCCGCGCGGTGGCCTCGAGCTCCGCGGGCAGCGCCTCGACGCCCAGCTCGGTCCGGTAGCGATTCAGCATCCGCACCATGAAGGCGTTGCCGCCGACGAACACGTGCCGCGACAGCGTGTCACGGGAGTCACCCAGCGTCGATGACACACGCACCGGTCCCTGCACCTTGGGCATGTGGCATGACTGGCAACTGCGTTCCTCACGGGGAAAGTCGCTGTGCTGCCACTCCTGGTAGTTCATCTGCTCCGGGAGCGATCCGACCACCTCGCCGTTGGGACCGAACGCCTGCGTGATGAGCGTGTGGCACGAGGCGCACAGCTCGCTCCGGCGGATATGCGCCCCCTCGGTCTGCTCGAAGCCGGTCACCGACCGCATGATCGTCTTCCGCCCGGCATCGATCCGGTACGGACCGTAGATCACGCGCGCCCCCGAGGGAGGCGTCGGCTTCACCACGAACTCGCCGTTGAAGCTCTCGGGCGTGCCAAGCCGGTCCGGCGCGATCTGGTGGCAGACGGTGCACGAGATGCTGTCGGCCGCGAGCCGATGCAGCGGGTCGTCGCGGCCGGCGATCGGCAGGTGTGCGAACACCTCACCCAGCCCCCCCGCCGCACGGGCGATCTGCGTCGACATCGGCATGTGGCACTCGGCGCACTCGTCCTGGATTGCGGCGCCGTGCGTCGGGTGGTCGAGCGTTTCACGCCGCACCGCCGCCTGCCAGTAGGGGTCGCGCGCCGAGTTCGCCATCATGGTCGACCGCCAAGCGGCCCCGATCGAGACGTCCTCGCCCGACGGCGCCGTCAGGCCGTTGTGGCACGCCACGCAGTCTTCGGAGTGCGTGAAGAGCGACAGGTCGGCGTGTGCAGGCTTCTTCGTGGCGCGCGCGGGAGCGGGCGGCGCCTGGGCCATGAGCGTCGCATGCGCGAGCGCCACCATCCAGAGGGCGCACGTGAGCAGCAGAATGCGCGGGACGAGCCGGCGGGAGGGCATGCTGTTCATCGCCCCCTCCTCACTTCCAGAACTGGAACAGGCTGCCATCGAACCAGTCCCAGAGGAAATAGGTCATCAGCTGCGGCTTGCGTTCCGAGCGCTCGTTCAGCGGCACGCGCACGCCGACGCTGAGCAGGATGTGCTGCAGCTTGCTGAGCGACACCTGCATCTGCGGCACCACGTCCCATTCCGCCTGCGCCCCCTTCGGCTTCGCGACGATCAGTTCCCCCATCGGCGACCAGGTGCGCCCGACCCCGTGATCCTGGGCGATGGTGTAGCCCATGGCCGAGCGCAGGAAGCCCTCGTTCTGCCCCTTCGCGTGGTCCGACGGCACCTCATAGCCGGCATGCAGCTGCAGGAAGCCGTTCCGCCCGAGGATCTGTCCCCACATCGCGAACGGTTCGTAGATCGTGAAGCCGTTGCCGAGCCCCTGTGCCTCCTTGCCCGTCGGGAGGGTGACCGCGGCGCCCGCGGCGAAGATGCTGCCGCGCTCGAGGCTCGCGTAGAACGTGCGCCGCAGCGCCACCTCGACGTCGCCGATGCCGCGCGTCCACCCGGTGCCTGGACCACCCTGCTGAAAGCCGAGCGGCACCATCACCTCGTACTGCCCGCGCGCGCCGATGCGGTGCTCGTAGACGAGTTCGTTGGTGATGGCCTTCTCCTCGGACGTGCTGATGCCCGTCGTCAGGACGGTTTCGTTCTCGGGGAACGCCTTCTCCGTGAAGAACGCGCGCGGCAGGTTCAGGTCGCCGCGTGGCCACGCCGTGTCGCTGCAGAACGACCAGAGGTGCCGGATGGCGCTCTCGATCTGGTCCTGCGACAACGCATCGCCGAACGCCGGCATGTGACGATCGAGGCCGCGGATGCGGCCGCCGCGCGTCGCCACCGCCATCCAGTCGCCGAGCGGCTCGACGGTGTTGGTCGGACAGTCGGTGAAGTCGGGCAGGTCGTGCCCGTCGGGCAGCGGCTGCGGGAACCCGAGCTGTGCCTGCGGCGAGCCCTTGCCGTCCGGCGCATGGCAGGTGGCGCAGGCGGCGCCGAAGACCTGCTCGCCGGTGGCGTTGGCCGGCAGCGCGTTGGTGAGCGAGGTGGGCGGCGTGACCGCGTCCTGCGCCCGCAACGACACCGCCGACACGGTCACGACGAAGAGGAGCGCCGTGACGCACATGCCGGTCAGCGGCGCGCGAACCCTGATTCCTGTGACTGGTCCCGGCACAGCACTCCCTGTCGCTCCCGCGTACGCGGACGACAGCCCGGGCATGATGCCGGCCGCGCCACGGTCACTGATGGGTGTGACGACGCCAGCCTACACCGCCGCGGGTCACCGGGCCCAACCTGTGAAAGAGTCTCAGGATCAGGCGAGTCCGCGTTCGGCGAGCAGCGCCGCGACTTCGGGGTCGTGTCCGCGGAAGCGGCGATACGCCTCGGCACGATCGCTCGTGTTGCCGTCCGACAGGATGTGACGGCGGAAGCGCGACGCCAGCGCCTTGTCGTACGGCCCGCCGGCCGCCTCGAGGAACGCCTGCCAGCCGTCGGCCGACATCACGTCGGCCCAGGTGTAGCTGTAATAGAGACCCGAATAGGCATCGCTGCCGAACAGGTGATCGAAGTGCGGCAGGCGGTGCCGCAGCGCGATCTCCCGCGGCATGCCGATACGGGCGAGCATCTCGCGCTCGAAGGCCGCGGGTTCGAAGACACCGTCACCGCGGGTGTGCAGGGCCAGGTCGACGAGCGCGGCACCGACCGCCTCGACCGTCCGGTACCCCTGCAGGAACGACTCGGATGCGCGCACCTTCTCGACGAGCGCCTGCGGCAGCGATTCACCGGTGACGGCGTGACGCGCGAAGCGGTCGAGCAGCTCGCGCGTGTAGACCCACTGCTCGTTGATCTGCGACGGCAGCTCGACGAAGTCGCGCGGCGTGCTGCCGAGCGACGGCCAGGTGATCTCCTGCAGCAGTGAGTGCAAAGCGTGCCCGAACTCGTGGAAGAGCGTTCGCGCGTCGTCCAGCGAGACGAGCACGGGCTCACCCGGCGCGCCCTTGAGGAAGTTGTTGTTGTTCGACGCAATCGGCGTCGCCCCGCCGTCGAGGCGATGCTGCGACCGGTACGACGAGGCCCACGCGCCCGATCGCTTGCCCGGCCGCGCGAACGTGTCGAAGTAGAAGAGGCCGCGGTGCGCGCCCGAGGGCGAGTCCTGTACCTCCCAGACGCGGACGTCCGGATGGAAGA
>CANIAI010000215.1 GCA_947465275.1 Acidobacteriota bacterium
CCCGCGAGGAGAACCGGCAGGACCTGCAGGACGCCGCGCGCCAGATGCGCGACGCGGCCGACAACATGCGGAAGGCCGCCGCGGGCGGTGACGGCAACGCGGCGCAGCAGGCGCAGCGCGCCCTCGAACGGCTGCAGGAGACCGAGAAGAAGCTGCAGCGCGGCCTCACCGATCGCGCCGAGCGCGACATCAAGGACGCGCAGGACCAGGCCGAGCAGCTCGCGCGTGACCAGCAGGAGATCGCCTCGGGGATCCGCGGCCTCAACAACCTGACGACCGGCCGGCGCGCCGAGGAGGCGCGGCGCATCAACGAGCGCAAGGACGCCCTCGAGCAGAAGCTCGGCGAACTCGAGTCGCGCCTCGACACGGCGGCGCGTGACGCGAGCGCCCGCGAGAAGGAGTCGTCGCGGAAGCTGGCCGACGCGGCCGGCACGATCCGCAACAACCGGCTGCGGGACAAGGTGCGCTACTCCAAGGCGCTGGTGAACCGCGGCATCTCGCCCGACTCGCTCCAGGCGAACGAGAACGACATCGCCAGCGGCATCGATGACGTGCGCGAGAAGCTCGACCAGGCGGCCTCGTCGCTCGGCGCGGGCGGTGGCGGCGACAAGAAGGAAGAGGCCGTCGACAAGGCCCGCCGCCTGACGCGTGGCCTCGAGTCGCTCCAGGAGCGCACCCGCGAGCGCGCGGAGCGCGGTCAGCAGGGACAGGGCCAGCAGGGGCAGAACGGCCAGCAGGGCGATCAGGACGGCCAGCAGGCCGGCAACCAGCCCGGGCAGGGTCAGCAGGGTCAGAACGGTCAGAACGGCCGGCAGGGCCAGGGGCAGCAGCCCGGACAGCAGGGCCGCGGGCAGCAGGGGCAGGGCACCCAGCCCGGTGGCCAGCAGGGCCAGCAGGCCGGTAACCAGCCCGGTCAGGGGCAGCAGGGCCAGCAGGGGCAGCAGGGGCAGGGCCAGCAGGGTCAGGGAGGCCAGCAAGGCCAGGGCCAGCAGGCCGGCAACCAGCCCGGACAGGCCGGCGGGCAGATGGGCGGCGGCAACATCAACGGCGGCATCGGCGGCGGTGCGCAGCTCGATAACCGCGGCTTCGGCAACAACTTCGGCAACGGCACGCTCGCCGGTTGGAACGGGCGGCTCTCGCCCGAGGACATCCGCCAGCTGCAGGCCGAGATGCGGCAGTGGAGCGGGGAAGCGCAGGAACTGCGCGGGCTGCTCCGCGGCCAGAACGTCGACCCCCGGGAGCTCGACGAGATCCTGAAGGCGTTCCGCCAGCTGCAGGATGAGCGGGTCTACCAGAACGCCACTGAGCTCCAGCGACTGCAGGGCTTCGTGGCCGAGGGGCTGAAGCGGTTCGAGTTCGACCTCCGTCGCAAGCTCGATGCGGACGAAGGCGGCGTGGCGCTGAGCGGCAGCGACGAAGTGCCGGCCGAGTTCCGCAAGCTGGTCGAGCAGTACTACCGGTCGCTCTCCAAGTCGCAGCGCTGATGAAGGCCGCGCGGCTCGCGCTCGTGCTCGGGGTCGTGGGCGTGCTCTGCGTCGCGAGCGCCGCCTTCGCCCAGCGTGGCTTCGGCGGCTTCTTCCGCACGCCGCCGAAGTTCCCCACCGCCGACACCTTCGGCCATGGCTTCAACTTCTGCCGTGGTGTCTACACGAGCGGCCGGCGCGAGGCCGGCGGCCAGGGCTGGTCGACCGACTATCCCGACGCCGAGCGCAACTTCTCGATCCGCTTCGGCGAGCTGACGAAGACCCGCATCAGCCGCGACGCCCAGGGCGAGCCCGACTTCCTCGTCGTCCGCCTCACCGACCCGGCCCTCTTCAGCTGCGGCTACCTGCACCTCGAGGACGTCGGCACCGCCGCCATGACGGAGCCCGAACTCAAGGCGCTGCGCGACTACCTGCTGAAGGGCGGCTTCGTCTGGTGCGACGACTGGTGGGGCAGCTTCGCCTGGAACGCCTGGATGGCGGAGGGCGCGCGCATGCTGCCGCCGTCGGACTACCCGGTGGTGCAGATTCCCATGGAGCACCCGATCATGCACGCGCAGTTCGAGGTGAAGGAGATGCCGCAGATCCCCTCGATCCAGTTCTGGCGATCGAGCGGCGGCGGCACCGCCGAGCGGGGCGCGGACAGCCCCCGTCCCACCTTCGCCGGCGTGTTCGACAAGCAGGGGCGCCTGATGATGGTGATGACGCACAACACCGACATCTCCGACGCCTGGGAACGCGAGGGCGAGGACCCGCGCTTCTTCTACAACTTCTCGCCGGATGGCTACGCGGTCGGCATCAACATCGTGCTCTATGCAATGACCCACTGACCGCGAGGCCGGGCTGCTGATGCGGCCGCCGCCCGCGCCGGTCGGCCTCCTCGTCCTCTCCAATATCTTCATGACGTTCGCTTGGCACGCGCACCTGCGGAACCTGGCCGACCGTCCAGGTGATTGGCGGTCAACGTCACAGGACTGCGCTGATAATTCGTGCCAGAACGTGCCAAATTCTGGGGTGATCACAGGATTGACCTTGTAACTGGCGCAGCTCGTCCCTAAGATCCCTCACGTGGCAAACTCAGCCGTCCTCTCCCCAGAGGCGAAGAAACCGCTCTTCATCTACCCCACGAGACAGGATCCGCGCTGGTTCCAGGTCGCGTTCCTCTTCTCGTACATCGCCTACGCGTTGACATCGCCGGGTTTTCAGCGCCATCCGTCGCAGTACCTGGCGGCCTTCGTCACGTGCCTGACGCTCGACGTCGCGGTCACCTACTGGAACCGCGGCGTGATCCTGGCGCCGCTCAGCGGCCTGATCAGCTCGATGGGCTTGACGCTGCTCTGTGACAGCCCGCGCGCCTGGCCCTACATGGTCGTGGCGCTGCTGGTCATCTTCAGCAAGCAGTTCATCCGCATCGACGGCAAGCACATCTTCAACCCGGTGAACTTCGGCATCGTCGTCGGCCTGCTCTTCATGAGCGACCAGATGAGCATCGCCGCCGGCCGATGGGGCGGGTCGATGATCCCGATGATCCTCATCGCCTGCCTGGGCCTGGTCGTCGTCTGGCGCTCGAAGCGCCTCGACGTGTCGGGCACGTACCTGATCGTCTTCTTCGTCGGCGTGCTCATCCGGTCGTACATCACCGGCGGCAAGCTCGCGACGCTCGCCGGTCCGATGACGGGGGCCGCCTTCCAGCTGTTCACCTTCTTCATGATCTCGGACCCGATGACGACGCCCGAGACGCGGAAGGGCCGCATCGTCTACACGATCATCCTGGCGGCGATCGACAACACGCTGCGCTTCTACCAGATCGAGTTCGCCCCGTTCTACGCGCTCTTCCTGATGTCGGGCATGCTCCCGATCTACCGGCGCTTCTTCGTGCCGGCGACGCCGGAGCAGGTGTGGGCGACGAAGACGGTGGGGCACCAGGCGGTGCAGGCGCTCCGGCCGCCCAAGCCGGCCTGGCGCAAGGGCTTCGACCTGGCCCTCGGCCCGGCGATGGTGGTGCTCATCATCGGCGTCGGCTGGCAGGTGCGCAGCGCGCGCGCGGCCGCGTCGTACGAGGAGCGTGAGGAACTCGCGCTCGACAAGCTGCCCTTCCGCCTGGTCGACGCGACCGCTGACGCGAAGCTCAACTTCAACCACCAGATGTTCGTGCCGCACAAGACGCTCACGAACGTCGGGCCGATGATCGGGAAGATGGCCGGCGCGAGCGTCGCGGTCGTCGACTTCGACAACGACGGCTTCCAGGACGTCTACTTCACCAACGCCAAGGTGGGCTCGACCAACGCCCTCTACCGCAACCTGCAAGACGGCACCTTCGAGGAAGTGGCCACGAAGGCGGGGATCGCCGAGGTGAACGAGAAGGCCGGGTCGCTGCGCGCCCTCTTCTTCGACGCCGACAACGACGGCGACGCCGACCTGTTCCTGCAGACGACCTGGTGCCCCTCGTTCTTCCGCAACAACGGCGACGGCACGTTCGCGAAGGACGCGCAGTCGGGCATCGACTACTGCAACTACGCCTATGCGTCGAACGTGGTCGACTACGACGGTGACGGGTTCCTCGACCTGCTCGTCGGCAGTTACTACACCAACGTCGACCTCACCAATCCGACGCACACCTCGTTCATGTGGAACTCGTTCACCGAGGCGGACAACGGCGGGCCGTTCTTCGTGTTCCACAACGAGAAGGGGCAGAAGTTCACGAACGTCCCCGGGGCGCTCGGTATCAAGACGACCGGGTTCACCCACGCTATCGGCCTCTACGACCTCGACGGCTCGGGCAAGGCCGACGTCTACGTCGCGACCGACTTCAACCAGGACAGCTACTTCCTCGACCGCGTCGCGACCGGCAACGTGCCGGTCCGCCACGTCGACAAGTACCACGGCAACAGCATGAACGCCGAGATCGCCGACGTCGACAACGACGGGCGGCCCCTGGTGTTCTCGACGCAGATCTTCGCGCCGGGGCACTCGCCGGGTCACAACGACCTCTGGAAGTTCGGTCCGGACGGCAAGGCCGAGGACGTCGTGCGTGAGAAGGGTGTGCAGCGGTGCGGCTGGGCCTGGGGCGCGAAGTTCGTCGACCTCGACAATGACACCGGGCTCGATCTCGTGGTCACCAACGGGTTCATGACGCAGAAGGGCACCACCGAGTACTGGTACAAGCAGGGCGTCATGGACGCGTCGACGGCCGCCATCATGGCCGACTCGCGCCGCTGGCCCGGTATCGGCAAGGACTCGATGGCGCAGCACCAGCGCAAGTGCGTCTACATGAACGTGAATGGCAGGTTCGAGCGGATCTCCTCGCAGACGCCGCTTGGCCAGGACGATTCCGACGGCCGCGGCCTGTCGGCGATCGACCTGCTGAACGACGGCCGGCCGAGCCTGGTCGAAGCCAACGTCGACCAGCCGGCGCGCTTCTACCGCAACGATCAGGTGAACGAGAACATCTGGGTCGGCTTCGCGCTGACGGGCACGAAGTCGAACCGGGATGCCATCG
>CANIAI010000216.1 GCA_947465275.1 Acidobacteriota bacterium
CGGGGAGGGCGACCGTGCGGGGCGCAATCGGGGTCGTGGCGTTCGCCGTCCGGCCGGCATCGGTGCCCTCGGTGATCGCCTGGCCGTTGACCGCCCGGGTGCGCAGCGAGACCGCCCGCGTGTCGAGCACCGAGTCGAGCGACAGCGACTCGAAGCTCCAGTCAGCGCGGTACTTCACTTCCGCGCTGCGGACCACGACATTCAGCGGCGCCCCGAGTCGCGACTGGCTCGAGATGGTCGTGCCCGAGGCGTCTGACCTGACGGTCAGTTCCTCACGTCCGATCGGCGTGCCCCGCAGGAACACGGTGTAGCTTCGGGTTGCCGGCCCGGGCGCGGGAGCCGGAGCAACCTGCGCCGTCGCGCGTCCCGCGGCGAGCAGGAGCAGCAGGACGCCCCAGGCAGCGGGGACCGTCCAGATACAATGACGACGGCGAACGCGGATTCCAGTCAGCAGCATGATCCACCCGAAATCCTACCAGCTTGGCGTGAACCGCCCGAATCGGCGGGGTGACAGATGACCTTCGAGCAGGACTACGCGGCGATCCGGGAACATGCCGGCATTGGCACCGTCGCGGAGCGCGCCGCCATCGCGGTCGCGGGCCGCGACCGGGCGTCGTTCCTGCAGGGCTTCCTCACCAACGACATCCAGGCCCTCACGCCGGGCACCGGCTGCTACGCCGCCTGGCTCACGCCGCAGGGGCGGATGCTCGAGGACGTCCACGTGCTCGAGTCGGGCGACATGCTCCTGCTCGACGTCCCAGCGGCAGAGCTGGCTGCGACGCTCGAGCGGCTCGAGCGCTTCCTGTTTTCCGAGGACGTCCAACTGCAGGACCTGAGCGCGACGCTGGCGCCGGTGTGGCTGCACGGTCCGGCGGCGCCGGGCATCCTGTCGGCCGTCGCCGCGCCAGGCGGGCTTGAAGACCTCGCCGCGTGGGCGAGCCACCGCAACGCCCGCACGACCGTCGCCGGTGCGGCGATCGTCGTCGCGCGCATCGACCAGCTCGGCGTGCCCGGCTTCTGCCTCTACGTCGGACGCGATGACGCGCCGGCCGTGACGGAGGCGCTTGCGGCAGCCGGCGCGAGCCGCGTGGGCGCCGCGGCGCTCGAGGCGTGCCGGATCGAGGCGGGCTATCCGCTGTTCGGCATCGACATGACGAGCGACACGATCCCGCTCGAAGCATCGATCGAGTCGCGCGCGATTTCGTTCAGCAAGGGGTGCTACGTCGGGCAGGAGGTGGTCATCCGCGTCCTGCACCGGGGCCAGGGGCGCGTGGCGAAGAAGCTCGTGACCCTGCGCGTCGGCGGCGGAGCGGACGGCGACGTGCCGACCGCCGGTGCGGCAGTACTCGTGGATGCGCGGGACGTGGGCCGCGTCACCAGCGCCGCCCGATCGCCGCGCTTCGGCGCCATTGCCCTCGCCTACGTGCACCGTGACTTCCTGACCCCTGGCACCGTCGTGGACATCGCGCTGGATGCCACGCCCGACGGCGGGGCCGGCGCGCGGCGCGTGACGGCGACCGTCAGCGAGACGCTGCTGCCAGCAGCTGGATGAGCTCCGCGTCCGCTTCAGGAAAGCGGAGGGTCGGGAGCGCTTCCCGCGTGACCCACTCCATGCGCTGCCCGAGCAGCGGCCGCGGCGTGCCTATCAGCGCGCAGCGATAGAAGTGCAGTTCGACGCTCCGCTCCGGGTAGGTGTGGGCGGTGTGGAGAATCCGCTCGCCCACGGCCACGTCGACGTCGAGCTCCTCGAGCATCTCGCGGCGAAGCGCGCTCGCGTGCGTCTCACGCTCGTGGACCTTGCCGCCCGGGAACTCCCAGAAGCCCGCGAGATGCACCCCTTCCTGGCGCCGCGTGACGAGGTACGACCCGTCGCGTTCCACGACGGCTGCGACGACGACGATCGTCAAGCGGGGCTGTCGAGCAGGGCGCGGATGCGCTCGGTGAGCTGGGCCGGCGTGAACGGCTTCTGCAGCAGCGGGAAGACCTCCGCCTCGGCCCCGGCGTCGCCGGGCGCGTCGCCCGTGTAGCCCGACATGAAGAGCACGCGCATGCCCGGCCGGAGCGCCGAGAGTCGTGAGGCGAGCGTCGGCCCGCGCATGCCGGGCATGACGACATCGGTGAGCAGCATGTCGATCGCGCCCTCGTGCCCGGCGGACAGGGCGAGCGCCTCGTCGCCGCTCGCGGCGTCGAGCACGGTGTAGCCGCGTCTCCTGAGGGCTCGGGCGAGCAGGTGTCGCACCGACTCATTGTCCTCCACCAGCAGGATCGTCTCAGCCCCTCCGAGGGGCGGTGCTGGGGCCGGTCGTTCCTCCGCCGCTTCGGGGCCATCGGCCACGGGCAGGTACACCCGCATGACGGTGCCGCGCCCCAGCACGGAGTCGACGTGGATGCCTCCACCGCTCTGCTCGACGATGCCGAAGACCGTCGCCAGGCCGAGGCCGGTGCCCTTGTCCTGTGGTTTCGTCGTGAAGAACGGTTCGAAGACGCGCGCCTTCGTCTCTGGCGTCATGCCCGTGCCCGTGTCACCGATGGCGAGCATCACGTAGGTGCCCGGTTCGAGGGCGAGTGCTTCCGCCTCGATGCGCGCCGGCGTGAGCAGGACGTTGCCGGTCTCGATCGTCAGCCGGCCGCCCTCCGGCATGGCATCACGCGCGTTCAGGACGAGGTTCACCACGACCTGCTCGAGCTGGCTCGCGTCGGCGAGCACGGTGCCCGTGTCGGGAGCCAGCCGCGTCTCGAGCCGGATGTGATCGCCAATGAGGCGCGGCAGCATCTGCAGCAGGCTGCCGAGCGACTCGTTGATCCGCAGCAGTGAGGGGTTCAGCACCTGCTTGCGGCTGAAGGCGAGCAACTGCCGGGTCAGCGCGGCTGCCCGGTCGGCCGCCCGCCTGATCTCGCCGGTGTCGGCCGCGGTCGGGTCATCAGGACTCAGGCGATCGGTGATGACCTCGGTATAGCCGATGATCGCCGTCAGCAGGTTGTTGAAGTCGTGGGCCACGCCGCCGGCGAGGCGGCCGATCGCCTCCATCTTCTGGGCCTGCCGCAGCTGCTCATCGCGCTGCTGCAGGGTACGCCGGGCGTCGAAGTCGCGCAGCGCGTACCGGATCGAGCGTCCGAGCTGCGAGCCGACCAGGTGCTTCTCGACATAATCCGCGGCTCCGGCCTGCAGCGCGGCCTCGTCGAGGTCGCCGCTGCCATGTCCGGTGAGCAGGATGAACGGCCTGGTCGCGCCGCGTGAGATGGCGGTCGTGATCAGTTCGAGCCCGTTCCCGTCCGGCAGCCGGTGATCGATCAGGTAGATATCGTGCTCGTCGCGGAGGATGCGCGCCAGGCCGGTCCGCACGGTGGGGGCGATGTCGGCTTCGAAGCGGAATGGCGCCTCGAACAGCGCGGTGTCGATCAGGGGGAGCGCCTGTGGGTCGTCGTCAACGAGGAGGATACGGACATGTCGGGTCACGGGTGCGGCGCCCCGGCCCGCCGGGGCACGGCGCGCGGTTGACACCGTCGGGGGCCGCGGTCGTTCAGGCGGACGACTCTCCTCCACGTCCGCGCCAAGTTACCATGTCGATGCCCAGAGCTACCTCGTCCATAGAGGAGTACGGATCGGCCAGGTCAGTCGGCCCGCCGCTTGGGCCTCGAGGGCGCATCCGTCCAGGGATACGAGCGGCAGAAGCGCTGCATCGGGCAGACCTCGCACCGGGGCTTGCGGGCGACACAGACCATCGCGCCGAGGTCCATCAGCGCCTGGTTGAAGTCGAAGACGTGCTTGCGTGGCACCAGCAGCTCGGACAGTCCCCAGAGCTGGCGCTTCATGGCATGCGCCTTCGGGTCGCCCTTCGCGATGAACACGCGGAAGAGCACCCGCGCCACGTTCGTGTCGAGGATGGCGGCGCGTTGCCGGAAGGCGAAGCTCCGGATCGCCCCGGCGGTGTACGCCCCGATTCCCTTGAACGACATCAGCGTCTCGTGGTCGGAGGGCAGCTGGCCCCCGAACTGCTCGACCGACTGGCGCGCGATCGCATGGAGCCGTCGTGGACGGATGTTGTAGCCGAGCGGACGCCAGGTGTGCGTGACGTCGTCGATCGGCGCCTCGGCGAGCGCCGCGAGCGAGGGGTACTTCCCGAGCCACTCGTGATACTTCGGCAGCACCCGGTCGACCTGCGTCTGCTGCAGCATCACCTCGGAGATGAGGATGTGATACGGATCGTCGGTGTTGCGCCACGGCAGGTCGCGCCCGTTCGCGCGATACCAGTCGAGCAGCCGCTTCCGGAAGCGCTGGCGGAGCGGTGGAGCCGGGCTGGGGGCGGGGCCGGACGGTGAGAGCGGGGCCGGTGACATCCGCACCTATAATTCCACGCGTGAAGATCTACACAAAGGGCGGTGACGCCGGGGAGACCTCGCTGTTCGACAACACCCGGGTGTCGAAGGCGAATCCGCGCGTCGACGCCTACGGCGAAGTCGACGAGCTGAACGCGTCGCTCGGCCTCGCGCGGGCGTCGCTGGCACAGGGCGAGCTGTCGGCCGGCCGCACGGCCGACCTCGGCGCGGAACTCGCGCAGATTCAGAAGGACCTGTTCGCGCTGGGCGCCGAACTCGCCGACCCGTCGCACCGGATCGCCGAGCGCGTGTCGAAGGCCCGCGTGACCGACGCCGACGTCGAGCGCCTCGAGCGGACGATCGACCGGCTGGAGGCCGAGCTGCCGCCGCTGCAGCGGTTCATCCTGCCAGGCGGGGCGCCGGCGGGTGCAGGCCTGCACCTGGCCCGCACCATCTGCCGCCGCGCCGAGCGGCGGGTCGTGCAGCTGTTCAGCGACCTTGGCGACGGCGACCCGCGCGTCGTCATCTACCTGAACCGCCTGTCCGACCTGCTGTTCGTCATGGCCCGGGCGGCGAATCATCGCGCCGGGGTTCCCGAGACGGAGTGGTGACGCCGCGGCGCCCATGGACGTCTCCGCCGCTTACGCCCTCTGCC
>CANIAI010000217.1 GCA_947465275.1 Acidobacteriota bacterium
GAGACCGAGGGGCAGGTCGACGCCGCGGCCGCCGCGGTCAGGAAAGCCGGCGCGAAGATCCTGCGCGGCGGCGCCTTCAAGCCCCGCAGTTCGCCCTACGCCTTCCAGGGGCTCGGAGAAGAGGGGCTGCGGATGCTGCGTGCCGGCGCCGACGCGCACGGCCTGCAGCTGATCTCCGAGGTGATGGACATCAGCCAGATCCCGCTCATCGATCGCTACTGCGACATCTTCCAGGTGGGCGCGCGCAACATGCAGAACTTCAGCCTGCTGCGCGAGCTGGGGCACGCCCGCAAGCCGGTACTGCTGAAGCGCGGCATCTCCGCGACGATCGAGGAATGGCTGCTGTCGTCGGAATACATCCTGGCGGGCGGGAATCCTGACGTCGTGCTCTGCGAACGGGGCATCCGGACCTTCGAGACGGCGACGCGGAACACGTTCGACATTTCGGCCATCCCCGTGGTGAAGAAGCTGAGCCACCTGCCGATCGTGGCTGACCCGAGCCATGGGGCCGGGCGCCGCGACATGGTGCCGCAGCTCGCGCGGGCGGCGGTGGCGGCCGGGGCGGACGGCCTGCTGATCGAGGTGCACCCCGATCCCGATCACGCGCTCAGTGACGGCGCGCAGTCGCTCTTCCCGTCACAGTTCGACAACCTGATGGCCGAACTCCGCATCATCGCGCCGGCGATCGGGCGCAGCATCTGTCTCGAGCCCGGGACGCGCCGTCCGGCGGCCCGGTGACCCCGTGAGCGACGCCCCCTTTCGCACACTGGCGGTTGCCGGCCTCGGGCTGATCGGCGGATCGATCGCGCTTGCCGTCCGCGAGCGGTGGCCGTCGATGCGTGTGACCGGTGTCGACACGCCGGCCGTCCTCGCGCACGTGCGGGGGAACGGCGCGCTGGATCGCGCGGTGACGTCGATGGCGGATGTAGGGGACGTCGACCTGCTCGTCCTTGCGGCGCCGGTGCACGAGAACGAGGCGCTGCTCGCGAGCCTGCCCACCCCTGGCCCGGCGCTGGTCACCGACGTCGGCGGGACGAAGCGATCGATCGTCGATGCCGCCGCGGGCCTGGGGCTGGCCAGCCGCTTCGTCGGCGGACATCCGCTCGGCGGGGGAGAACGGGGCGGCTTCGCGTTCGCGCGACCCGACCTGTTCGAGGGACGCGCCTGGATCCTCACCCCGTCCGGCACGCTGCCCGCGTCGCACGAGGCCCTCATCCGCTTCGTTGCGGGATTCGGCGCACGGCCCGTGACCATGGCGCCGGACGCACACGACCGGTTGATGGGCTATGTGAGCCACCTGCCACAGCTCACCGCGTCCGTGCTGATGGACGTCGTCGGTTCGCGCGTCGAGGCGGACGACCTGCGACTTGCCGGGCGGGGCCTCGTCGACACGACGCGGCTCGCATCGAGTCCGGTGAACATCTGGCGCGACATCTGCGACACCAACGCCGACGCCATCGGTGCGGCACTCGACGACCTGATCGCGCGGTTACAGGCGCTGCGCGCCGACCTGCGCGGCGCCGAGGTCGAGCGGCTGTTCGGTGAGGCCGCCCGCGCCCGGGCAGAGTTGATGCGGGGGCGCGAGTAGGCGGCGCGGGTCAGTGCTGCGCGGCGGCGCGCCGGACGGCGTCAACCGCCGAGGGGTTCTCCAGCGATGACAGGTCGCCTGGGGCTTCACCCAGCCAGGTGGCGCGAATCACCCGCCGCATCACCTTCGCGTTCCGCGTCTTCGGCAGGTCGTCGACGAAGACCACCGCCTTCGGACGCAAGGGCTTCCCCAGTCGCTCGGCCACCATCGCGGTGAGCGCATCGGCCAGCGCCGGTGACGGTGTGTGGCCGGGACGCAGGACGCAGAAGCAGACGAGCGCCTGTCCCTTCAGCTCGTCGGGCACCCCGATGGCGGCCGACTCCACCACGGACGGGTGCTCCACCAGCACCGATTCCACCTCAGCGGGCCCCAGTCGCTTGCCGGCGACCTTGATGGTGTCGTCCGACCGGCCGAGGATGTACCAGAGGCCGTCGTCATCGATGGCCGCCCAGTCACCGTGCACCCAGACACCGGGGAAGCGCGACCAGTAGGTACGCTCGTACCGGGCATCGTCGCGCCAGAAGCCGCGCGTCATGCCGATCCACGGCGCCCGCACCACCAGTTCCCCGACGCGGCCGCGCACCGGCTGCCCCTGTTCGTCGACCACGTCGGCCGCGATGCCGGGCGGCGGCGCCGCGAACGCGCACGGCTTCAGCGGCGTGAGCACGTTGCCCGCCACGAGTCCCCCGGACGTCTCGGTCCCGCCCGAGTAGTTGATGATCGGCAGACGGCCTCCGCCCACGTGCTCGAAGAGCCAGCGCCACGACTCGGGATTCCACGGTTCACCGGTCGAGCCGAGGATGCGCAGCGAGGAGCGATCGTGCGCGGCGACCGGGGCTTCACCGTGCTTCATGAGCGCGCGCACCAGCGTGGGAGAGATGCCGAGCACCGTCACCCGATGCCGCTCGACGAGATCCCACAGGCGGTCGGGTCCGGGGTAGTCGAGCGCGCCGTCGTACAGCACCATCGTCCCGCCGAGCAGCGTCATCCCGAACACCTCCCACGGGCCCATCATCCAGCCCATGTCGGTGACCCAGAACATGGTGTCGGCGCTGCCGACGTCGAAGCAGTGGGCGATGTCCTGCGCCGCCTTCACCGGGAACCCGCAGTGCGTGTGCAGCGCCCCCTTCGGCGTGCCGGTCGTGCCCGACGTGTAGAGGATCATCAGCGGATCCTCGGCGCTGGTGCGCTCCGTCGGCGCGACCGGTGACTGGGTGGACACCAGCTCGTCCCAGCGGTGGTCGCGCGCCGGGTTCCACGGCACCGCGACCCCGGCGTCGGCCGGCAGCCGTGAGACGACCAGCAGGTGCCGCAGCGAGGGCACCTGATCGGCCGCGAGGTCGGCCGTCGGCTTCATCGCCACGACCTGTCCGCGGCGATGGAATCCATCGGCTGTCACGAGCACGCTCGCCTCCGCGTCGCGCAGCCGCGTGACGACCGCCTCGGCCCCGTAGCCCGAGAAGAGCGGCAGGACGATCGCGCCGATCTTCATCACGGCGAAGAACGCGGCCACCAGCTCGGGCGTCATGGGGAGGAACAGCCCGACCCGGTCACCGGGGCCGACGCCGAGCGCCCGCAGCGCGTTGGCGCAGCGGTTGACCTCCGCGGTGAGCTCTCCGTACGTCAGGGTGCGCGTGTGTCCCTCTTCTCCTTCCCAGTGCAGCGCCGCACGCTGCTCGGTCGGCGTGCCGATCCAGCGGTCGAGGCAGTTGTGGACGATGTTCATCCGTCCGCCCACGCACCAGCGCGGCCACGCGATCCCGCGCGACAGGTCGACGACCTGCGTATAGGGCTCGTAGAACTCGAGCCCGAGATCCTCGAACACCGCTTCCCAGAACCAGGCGACGTCGGCGGTGGAACGCGCCAGCAGCGCCGCGTAGTCGGGGAGCCCGTGGCGGCGCATGAACGCGGTCAGCCGCGCCTGCTCGATGTGCGCCGCTGTCGGCCGCCAGACGATCTCGCCCCCGAACGCGAACTGTTCGCCGCCCATGGCCGCATTCTACGCCCGGCCGGGGTGGGCGGCCCGGCGATGGCCGTGCTTGTGCCCCGTGCGGGGCCGGTGCGACACTGCGCGCATGCCCGACTACGAGCCCGCCGTCATCCTGAGCGCGTGTCGCACACCGATCGGCAGCTTCGGGGGCGCCCTCAAGGAGGTGTCCGCCGCGGATCTCGGCGCGGTCGTCATCCGCGAGGCCGTGCGTCGGGCCGGCGTGGCGCCGTCAGACCTCGGCGACGTCATCCTGGGCTGCGTGCTGCAGTCGGGCGCGGGGATGAACGTCGCGCGTCAGGCGGCCATCCGCGCGGGCGTCCCGCCGGACGTTCCGGCCGAGACCGTGAACCGCGTGTGCGGATCGGGTCTCCAGGCGGTGGTGCACGCAGTGGAGGCGACCCGCGTCGGGTACACGACGATGGTGCTCGCCGGCGGAATGGAGTCGATGAGCCAGGCGCCCTATGTGCTGCGGCAGGCGCGCTGGGGCTACCGGATGGGGCACGGCGAGCTCTCCGACACGCTGCTGGGCGACGGGCTCACCTGCGCGATCGAGGGCTGCCACATGGGGAACACCGCGGAGGAAGTGGCGCGGCGCTTCGGCATCGATCGCGCGGCGCAGGACCGGTTCGCCGCGGCGAGCCAGCAGCGTGCCGCGGCCGCCATCGCCGCCGGCCTGTTCGACGAGGAGATCGTCGCGGTGGAGGTGCCCCAGCGAAAGGGGGCGCCGGTGCGTGTGACGCGCGACGAGTACCCGCGCGCCGGCACCACGGAGGCGACGCTCGGCGCCCTGCGTCCGGCGTTCGAGACGGAAGGGACCGTGACGGCCGGCAACGCCTCGGGCATCAACGACGGGGCGGCCGCCGTGATCGTCGCGACCGAGGCGCGCGCGCGGGAACTGGGCGTGAGGCCGCTCGCGCGGATCCTCAGCTTCGCCACCACCGGCGTCGAACCGAAGATCATGGGGATGGGTGCCGCGGTCGCCGCGCGGAAGGCGCTCGACCGCGCCGGTCTGCGCCCCACGGAGGTCGATCTCGCCGAGCTGAACGAGGCGTTTGCCGCACAGGCGCTGGCCGTGGTGCACGACCTCGGCATCGACCCCGCGCGGGTGAACGTGCGCGGCGGCGCGATCGCGCTCGGCCACCCCATCGGCGCCAGCGGCGCGCGCATCCTCACGACGCTGATCTACGCGCTGCGTGCGCAGGGCGGCGGCACCGGCCTCGCGTCGCTCTGCATCGGCGGCGGGATGGGGATCGCGATGGTCGTCGAGGTTTACGCGCCCGCCTAACGCCGGGCCGCCACCTCGGCGAGGAGCGACTCGACGCGGGCCATCACGGTCGGCCAGCGGTATTCGCGCTCGACATAGGCGCGTCCGGCCGCTCCC
>CANIAI010000218.1 GCA_947465275.1 Acidobacteriota bacterium
ATGGACGTCGTGAAGAAGATCGCGCGCGGCGACGTGATCCGGCGGATCAGCGTACGGGCTGACGGACCGCCGGAGAAGTAGACACCCGCACGAGATCGCGAATCTCCGGGTACGCCTCGACGAGCTCGGGCGGATACGCGCCGTCGATCGGCTGCCCGAGCTGCGCCTTCAGCATCACCGCGTTCACCACCGACTTCGAGGCGAAGTGGTTGTTCGTGTAGACGTATGACGTCTGCACCAGCGCCTGCGCGGCGCCCACCGTGTCGGAGAACTCCCGCAGCTCGTCGGCCGAGTAGAGGTAGTTGTAGCGATCCTCGCTCTTCTCGTGCTGCCACCACTGCGCGGCATTCCGCCCGTGCAGGCGCATGTAGTAGAAGTGCGCGGTGTTGGGCAGGAAGTTCTGCGCGATCGACGTCCGGAACTTCGGTTCGTCGATCTGCACCCACGCCGCGTCGAACTCCCGCAGCAGGGCGAGCGTGGGCGCCGGCTGGTCGCTCCAGCTCCGGTGCCTCAGTTCGACCGCGACCGGGTAATCCGCGAACGCGCGCAGGAGGCCGCCGAGGTACGCCTCGCTCCGGGGCGTCCGCTGGAAGCTGGGGGGAAACTGCGCCAGCAGCGCGCCGAGCTTGCCGGCCTCGGCGAGCGGCGCGATTCCCGATCGGAACTCGTCGATGTCGCTGCGCGTCACCTGGGCGAGCAGGTCGAGCAGCGCGCCATCGCCGCCGGGCGCGGTCTTCAGCGCCGCCTCCCGGAACATGCGCGGATGCGTGAACTTCTGGTAGAGCTTGATGGAGAAGTCGAAGCGGCCGGGCGTCCGGGACGCCCAGGTGCGGGTGAGGTCGGCGGAGGGCGGCCGATAGAAGGTCGAGTTCACCTCCACGGTGTCGAAGTGCTCGGCGTAGAAACGGAGCTCATCGAACCCGGCGGTGCCCGCGCGCTTCGACCTGGAGGCCGGGTAGAAGCGTCCGTTCCAGGTACCGGCGCCCGAGGGGTAGTTCCAGCCAGACGTGCCGACGCGAACCGGCATGGACGGTACAATAGCAGGCGCGCGCCGTGCTCACCATCAACGAGATCTTCCACTCCGTCCAGGGCGAGTCGACCTACGCGGGGCGGCCGTGTGTCTTCGTGCGGCTGACCGCCTGCGACCTCCGCTGTTCCTGGTGTGACACGCCGTACGCCTTCCACGAGGGGCGCAAGCGCTCCCTCGACGACGTCATCGCCGAGGTCGACGGCTACGGTTGCGACCTGGTCGAGGTAACCGGGGGCGAGCCGCTCCTGCAGGAGGCGGTGTATCCGCTCATCGACCGCCTGCTGGCCGCCGGCCGCACCGTCCTGATCGAGACCGGCGGGCACCGCAGCACCGCCCGCGTGCCCGAGCCCGTCGTGACGGTGCTCGACGTGAAGTGTCCCGGCAGCGGCGAGGCGCACCGGCACGACTGGACGAACATGGACCGGCTGCGTCGCCACGACGAGGTGAAGTTCGTGGTGCGCGACCGCGCCGACTACGACTACGCGCGCGATGTCATCGCGCGCTACGGCCTCGCCGATCGGGTCGCCGCGATTCACCTGTCGCCGGTGCATGGCGAGCTGCACCCACGCCAGCTCTCGGAATGGGTGCTGGCCGACCGCCTGCCGGTGCGCGTGCAGCTGCAGCTCCACAAGATCATCTGGGACCCGCAGACCCGTGGCGTCTGACATGCCGGTGGATTCCAGCAGGACCGCCGTCGTCCTCCTCAGCGGGGGGCTCGACTCGTATACCGCCGCCGCGATGGCGCAAGCCGACGGATTCCGGCTGTTCGCGCTGACCATCCGCTACGGCCAGCGCCATGCCCGCGAGCTCGAGTCGGCGCGCGCGGTCGCCGCGGCCCTGGGCGTCGCGCGGCACATCGAGCTCGACGTCGACCTGTCGGCATTCGGCGGCTCGTCGCTGACGAGCGCTGATGCGGTGCCGAAGGATCGGGCGATCGTCCCCGACGAGATCCCGTCCACCTACGTGCCCGCCCGCAACACCATCTTCCTGTCGCTCGCCCTTGGATGGGCCGAGGTGCTCGGCGCGCGCGACCTGGTGATCGGGGTCAACGCGCTCGACTACTCGGGGTACCCCGACTGCCGCCCCGAGTTCGTCGCCGCGTTCCAGCAACTGGCGAGCCTCGCGACCGCGGCCGGCGTCCAGGGCCGGGACTTCCGGGTGCACGCGCCGCTGCAGCACCTGTCGAAGGTCGAGATCATCCGCGCCGGCGTGGCGCTCGGGCTCGATTACGGCCTCACCCATTCGTGCTACGACCCCGACCCGTCCGGACGCGCGTGCGGCCGCTGCGACAGCTGCCTGCTGCGCGCGGCAGGCTTCGCGCAGGCGGGCGTTGCCGACCCGGCCCTGCGACGGTAGCCCGCGGCGGCGGGCGGAGCGCCCTTCATGAGCGAGCGCATCTACTACACCGACCCTGGTTGCCAGGCCTTCACGGCCCGCGTCACGCGCAGCTTCCTGCACGGCGACCGCGCGGCCGTGACGCTCGATCGCACCGCCTTCTACCCGACGTCCGGTGGCCAGCCGTTCGACACGGGCGTGCTCGGCGACGTGCCCGTCGTCGAGGTGCTCGACGAGGCCGGTGAGGTGGTGCACCTGCTCGACCATCCGCTCGCCGAGGGGCGCGAGGTCGAGGGCCGCGTCGACTGGACGCGTCGCTTCGATCACATGCAGCAGCACACCGGGCAGCACATCCTGTCCGCGGTGTTCGAGCGCCTGTCCGGTCACCGCACCGTCAGCTTCCATATGGGGAGCGAGCTGTCGACCATCGACCTCTCGCGCGACGTGAACGCCGACGAGGTCGCCCGCGCCGAGGACGAGGCGAACCGCGCGATCTGGGATGACCTGCCGGTCGGGATCCGTTTCGCGTCGCCGGACGAGGCGGCAGCGATGCCGCTGCGCAAGGAGTCGGTGCGCACCGGCACGCTCCGCCTGATCGGCGTGCCCGGCATCGACCTGTCGGCCTGCGGCGGCACCCACGTGGCGAGCACCGGCGCGATTGGCGCCATCGTGGTGACCGGCTGGGAGCGCGTCAAGGGAGGCGCGCGGGTCAGCTTCGCCTGCGGCGGGCGGGCGGTGCGGGCGCACCGGCGCCTCGCGGCGGTCGTGACCGGCAGCGTGCGTGTGCTGTCGGTGCTGCCACCGGAACTGCCCGCGGCCATCGAGCGGCTGCAGGCCGAGGCGAAGGAGCAGCGGAAGGCCGTCAAGGCGCTGCAGGAGCGCCTCGCGGTGTTCGAGGCCGAGGCGCTGCTCGCGTCGGCGTCCACCGTCAACGGCGTGCGGGTCATCGCCCGGGTGCTCGACGGCTACGACGCGGCGGGGCTCAAGACCATGGCGTCAGCCGTCACCACCGTACCGGACGCGGCGGTCGCGTTCCTCTCGTCCGGCACGCCGCTGCAGATCGTGATTGCGCGGTCGGCAGGGCTCGCGGGCATCGACGCAGGCTCCCTGCTGCGGCGGCTCGTCGAGCAGTTCGGCGGGCGCGGCGGGGGGAAGGCCGACCTGGCCCAGGGTGGCGGCTTCGAGGGGGATGTCCGGCAGATCCTGTGGACGGTCTCGGGCCTGCTCGAGGACGCCGCCGGCGGCACGCGCTGACGCCCTCCCCGGTACCGTGACGGCGGGTGTGGTCAGCGGCGCGCGCGGCTGAACTCCGCCAGCCGGACGGCCATCGCATCGAGCGCCGCGACCGCCTGCGCCCCGGTGCCCTCGAAGTTGTTCACCACCGCCGCGAACGCCAGCATCTCGCCATCGCGCGTGCGCACGTAGCCGGCCAGCGACCGGATGTTCGACATCGTGCCGGTCTTCGCGCGCACGTTCGACTCGGCCGCGGTGTCGCGCATGCGCCCGCGCAGCGTCCCGTCGCGTCCGGCGAGCGGCAGCCCCGTCATCCAGGCCGACGTGAGCGTCGGGTCGTACATGTGCGTCAGCACGGCCACGAGACCCTCGGGTGAGGCCACGTCGCGCCGGGACAGCCCCGAGCCGTCGACCAGGCCGAGCGCGTCCGGCTCGAGCCCCCACGACAGAAGCCGGGCGCGGAGGGCGCCGAGCGCTGCGTCATTGGTGCGGCTGCCATCCTCGCCCGTGGCCAGCCGCAGGAACGCCTCACCGTACAGATTGATGCTCTCCTTGAGCAGCGGGCGGGCGAGCGCCGACAGCGGAGGCGAGGGGAGCGTCTCGAGCAGCCGCAGCGTCGTGCGGTCGGTCGCAGGGAGGTCGTCGGCATCCACCGCATCACCGATGACGGCGACGCCTCCGCGCTGCAGCGCCTCGCGGAAGGCGCGCGCGAACCCGAGGGTCGGGTTCATCACCGCGATACCCATCCGCAGCGGCGCGGCATCGGCCGGCAGTGTGCCGTCGAGCGTCAGGCGCGGGTCGCCGGGTCGCTGCTCGGGCCAGACGAGCGCGCGCGTGCCGGCCGCGGTCGTGGTGCTCAGGTTGCGGATCTCTGTGGGCGCCACGCGCCCATCGGGGAACGACAACACGGTCGGTCCACCCGGCTCTGTCCCCGGCGCGATCGTCACGGCCGTGCGGTTCTCCGCCAGGTTGAGCGCGCCATAGAGGGCGCCGGTGGGATACGCGAGGTCGTCCCACGCCCACATGGCGCCAGGGCGGGGCTCGTCCAGCGCGTCGTCATCGCCGATGACGCGGCCCGTGATGCGCGTGATGCCGAGCCGCTGCACCGCGTCGACCCAGCCCGCCAGCGGCGTCCCGCCGCGCCCGCCGACCGACGGGTCTCCGCCGCCGACCACCCAGAGGTCACCGTCGAGCACGCCGTCGCGAAGGGCGCCGGACGTGCGAAGGGACGACGTGAAGCGATGATCCCATCCGACAGCGTCGACCGCGGCGGCGACAGCGATCATCTTGCCCGCGGAGGCGGGGACGAGCAGCTGGCGCGCG
>CANIAI010000219.1 GCA_947465275.1 Acidobacteriota bacterium
AACCGGTCCTCCTCCTCATTTCGGCCGCACCGTCACGGTGATGTGGGGCCCCACCCCACCGGCGGGCGCCACGAAGAGGCGCTCGTAGTACGTCACGCGGAAGTCGACGTCGATCGGATCCGAGGCGTCGAAGAAGCTCTCGACGTCGGCGTCGTCGAGCGGCTCCACCCTGATCACCTGAGGACCGGGCAGCAACCCGGCGATTTCGAACTCACCCTCGTCGTTCAGCGTGAAACCCCCGACCAACGTGCCGGTTGCGACATGAAAGGCAACGACGTGCGCGCCGGGAACGCCCCGGCCGCCACTCCGGACGACGCGTCCCCGGACGGCGCCGGTGGCCGCGCGGAACCCGTCGGACGGATAGAGGTCGGACACGCCGGCGATGTCGTCCGGCTGGAGCGCGCGATCGAGCGTGACGCCGCGGCCGAACGAGATCGGGAACATGACCGCGCCCGACGCCAGCACACGGCGCGAATTCTCGCCGATCAGCTCGGTCTCACCCAGCGCGGAATGTCCCAGGCCGATGAAATGCCCGATTTCGTGCAGCGCGACCGACTCGAGATCGAAGCGCGCCGGGTCGCCGGCCGCCGCGGTCGACCAGGGGAAGGTGGAATTGAAGAAGATGTCCGACTCGATGATCTCCCCCGTGACCGTGTCGATCAGGAACGAGGTCGACCCGAGGACGCGTTCCAGTTCAGGCGCGCTCTCGAACCCGATCACCGACACGCCGTCGTCGGCGAAGGGAGAGGCGCCGGTGAAGCCGCCGAAGCTGAACGAGATGTTGGAGGTCGGCACGGCTTCCCATGTCCCGAATGCGTGGGCCACCGCCGTCTGCCAGGCTGAGGCGGTCACGCCGTTGACGCCACGGTCGCGCGCGAACCACCGCACCGGTCTCGACGCGTCCCACTTGAGGGCCGTCGGCGTCCCCCTGACGGGAATGACGAACTCGAGATAGGCGCTGACCGGCCGCGCGGCGAGGACCAGCAGCAGCACGACCCCGAGGCGGACGAGGGCACGGGCACTCATCGGACCGGCTCCATCGCGGACCGCACCTGCGCGAGGAACGCCGGCAACGCGAGCGGACGGCGGGCCGGATCACCGCGCACGACACGCTCGGCCGCGACACCGCGGGCGAGCACGGCCGGGGGCGTGACCACGGCGGAGGCACCGTCACCGGCCACACGATAGACCCCCTGGCTGAGCCCGAAGAGCGTCGGCAGTTCAGGGCCACGGCCGCGCAGGAACAGGACGACGCGATCGCCCGCCACGAACTCCGGCGCGCCCACCGTGATCCGGCGGTACCGGCCGAGCTGCCCGTTGGGCACGCGGAACGTGACCTGATTCCCGGTGGCGCCCTTGACGGACTCCTGGACCGCGACGGTGACGACCGACTCGATCGTGCGCGAGCCGTCAGCGAGTTGCGCCCGGACATCGACGACACGGCCGGCGACGATCAGGTCGGCACCAGTGACAACCGTCACGAAGTCGGCCGGCAGCAGCACCGTGGCCGCCGCGGGGGTCGCCAGGGTCAGGAGGAGCAGGAAGAGCCATCGGCGCATGGGGTGTCCTATGCAAACGAACGGTCAGCAGGATGCCGCATGGCGACGCGCCACCTCGATGACGGCGTCGGCGGCGCGGCCGCTGGCGCCTGGGACCCCAAGCTTGCCACGAACGCCGCGCAGCGCATCGACCATGGCGTCACGTCGTGTGCGATTCGTGAGCAGGTCGGCCGCCTCATCCGCCAGACGCCCCGCATCGAAGCCGTCCTGAATCAATTCGGGCACGACGCGTGAGCCGGCGACGAGGTTGGCCATGGCGTACGTATCGACCTTCACGAACCGGTGCCCGAGGCGGTACGTCCATGGCGAGAGTCGGTAGACCACGACCATCGGGCACTCGTGCAGCGCCGCCTGAACGGTCGCGGTGCCCGACGCGACCAGCGCGAGGTCGGCCGAGGCGAGCAGGTCGTCGGTGCGCTGCTGGACCAGCAGCGGCCGAATCGTCCCCGACGTGAAGGGCGCGAACAGCCCGTCTCCGAGGTGCGGGGCGCGGGCGACGACGAACTGCACACCCGGCACGCGTGCCGCGATGGCGGGCAACGCCGCAGCCATGTCGGGCGCGATGAGCCGCAGTTCGTTCGTCCGGCTCCCGGGGAGCAGTGCGACCAAGGGGCGGTCGGGATCGAGCCCGAGGCCGGCGCGAATGCCGGCGCGGGTGCCTCCCGGACGCGCCATGTCGACGATCGGATGCCCGACGAAGGTGACCGGCACGCCGGCCTCACGATAGATCCGCTCCTCGAAGGGAAAGATCACCAGTACGCGATCGACCAGGCGCTGCATCGTCGCCATGCGGCCAGACCGCCAGGCCCAGAGCTGCGGGCTGATGTAATAGACGACCGGGATGCCGAGTGCGCGGATGCCCGCCATGAGGCGGAAGTTGAAGTCGGGGAAGTCGACGGCAACGAAGACGTCCGGACGGCGGTCGCGCGCGGCCGCGACGAGCCGGCGAATCATCGCGAGCGAGCGCGGGACGACGCGCAGCGCCTCGGTCAGCCCGGTGACCGACAGCCCGGCGAAGTGCCCCAGCAGCTCGCCCCCGGCAGCGGCGAAGCCGTCGCCGCCGAAGCCGAAGACCTCGGTGCCGGGCGCACGCGCCATCACGTCCCGCGTGAGCGCCGCGGCGTAGAGATCGCCGGACGGTTCCCCGCACGACAGCATGATCCGGAGTGGTCTCTGCGACACGGGTCAGCGCGGCCGCGCGAAGAAGGAGGGCTCGAGCGGCGGGTTGATCTGCACGCGGGTCAGCACGCGATCGAGCACGGCCCTCCCGCCCCGGAAGAGCGAGGCCGTATGCGCGACCTGAATGCCGTCAACCGTCCGGAAATCACTGAAGCGTTCCTCGGTCGTGACCGGAGCGCCCGTTGGGGCGGGGGCATCGTATGCCTGACGCGCCACCTGGTTCCGCGTGTCAACCCAGAGTCGAACCGTCGGCCGACCGGCGCCGCTCACCTCGAGGAGGCGATAGGTCTCCCCATCGGCCACGACATCCGGCAGGAGGCGCAGCAGGAGACGCCCGTCGGCCGCGTCGATCAGCAGCGGGATGAGGTCGCGGCGAACGCCCGCGGCGAACTCGTCGCGCACCGCCGCAGGCGCATCGTGGACGCCAGCCGGGTCCTGCACCCACGCCTCGCCGGCGTCGTACGCCTGCACCAGAGTGGCGCGTCCGACGGTCGCGTCGACGCGGAACCGATCGGGATAGAGGATCGAGGTGCGGGTGCGCGACGTGGCCGGCCCCTGCGGCAGCCGGAAGGTCGTGTCGGCCTCGGCCACCAGGCTGCGCACGGCCCGCAGCGCCGCCAGCCCGCCCTTCGCCGCGATCGCCTCCAGGACCAGCGCGCGGGCCGTGTTCGCGCTGGCGGGCTCGACGCCAGGGCGTGGATTCGCCTGCACCGCCGTGAATGCGAGCACCGGCCTGTCGACCGCCCGCGGAACGTCCAGCCCGCCGCGTTCGGCGGCCTTCCGGCGATCACGCCTGAGGTTCGGCGCGAGCAGGTCGACCTGGTCTATCGGGATCACCTCGATGCCGCTGAAGCCGAGGGCCGCCAGCCGCTGCACGAAGAACGTCGCGTTGCCGACGAGTACGACCGACAGCCGGTCGGTGTGGATATAGGCCCTGGCCACGCGCTGGATGTCATCAGCGGTAATCGCGGTGACCCGCTCGCGGTAGCGCGCGAGGTCCTCGGGCGGCAGGCCGTAGAACACGCCGTTCAGCACCTGCGTCGCGATCTGGTTGGGCGTCTCGATCGTCAGCGGGAAGCTGCCGGCGAGGTACGCCTGCGTGTCCTGCAGTTCGCGGCTGCCGACCCGGTCACGCTGAAGCCGGGCGAACTCGTCCACCGCGAGGCGCAACGCCTCGGCCGTCGTCTCGGTGCGGGTGTCGGTCTGCGCCACGTAGGTGCCCGCCTCACGGCGCGCCTGCGTATCCGCCTCGGCGCCGTAGGTGAGCCCTCGTTGCGAGCGCAGGACCCGGTGCAGACGGTTGCCACCCTCGCCCCCGAGAATCTTCACCGCCAGATCCCAGGTGAGATAGTCGGGATGCCTCCGTGGAATCGCCAGCGCACCGATGCGAATCTCGGTCTGGACAGCGTCGGGCTTGTCGATCACGACGAGCCGCCGCCCGGGAACGGGAGGCTCGGGCAGCGCCAGCGCGGGGACCTCGGCGGGCGGCCACGCGCCGAAGACGCGCGTCGCGGCCGCGAACGCGTCGTCAGCGGTCACGTCGCCCACGATGGCGAGCACCATGTTGTTCGGGACGAAGTAGCGCCGGTGGAACGTCTGCAGATCGTCGCGGCTGATGGTCGCGAGTGACTCGGGCGTACCGACGCCGGGCAGCCCGTACGGGTGCAGGCCGTACACGACGCGGGCGAAGACCGCGTCAGCGACGTAGTCGGGATCGCGGCCGTTGACCTGGAGACCGGACAGCGTCTGCTCCTTCTGCCGATCGATCTCCTCGGGCGCGAACGCCGGATTCCTGACCAGGTCGTTCAGCAGCTCCAGCCCCACGGCGAACGAGTCCTTCATCACGACGATGTTGGCGAACGTGACGTCCGCGCCGGCGCCCACGCCGAGGGACCCGCCGATGAAGTCGACCTGGTCGGCAAGCTCCTGCGCCGAGCGCGTCGTCGTCCCCTGATCGAGCAGCGAGCCGACCAGCCCCGCCACGCCCGGCTTCCCCTGCGGGTCGCGCACGGCACCGGCCCGCACGAGCAGGCGCATCGTGATCGCGGGCTGCTCGTGGTGCTCGACGGCCAGCACCTGCATGCCGTTCGCGAGCGTCCGGAGGTCGTAGGGCGGGAAGGTGAAGTCACGCGCGGCAAGCGGAGACGGCATCCGTTCCGACGGCCAGTCGCG
>CANIAI010000220.1 GCA_947465275.1 Acidobacteriota bacterium
ACTGGTTCTGGCGGATCTGCTGCTCGGCGGCGGCGATGAGCCGGGCGCAATGATCGGCGGCCGACGCGTTCCCACGCGGGGTACCGCGCTGGGCCGACGCCATCGCCGAGTGGCGGGCGATCACCTGAACAGGCGTGAGCGCCGCCTGAGCGGGATTGGCGACCCGGGTGGGCACCGTGGAGACCGGCAGCACGACGACGCGCGGATGCGCGCCGGGCAGGTACACCGTCTTCACTTCGGCAGAGGCGACGTTCGGGAGGGACAGGCCGCCGAGGAGCATGAGGATGGCGACGGCTGTGGAGATGCGGGTCATGACAGACCACCTTTCGACGAATACACACATGGACGACATGCCGTGCGCACGCACGGCCGGTGTGGGGTCGAGGGTGTGCCTCAGATCCGCAGCACGAGCGACGGCGTGCGCCGCGAGTCGGCGGTGGCGGGCTGGACGGCCGGGGCACCCGTCCTCACCGGTGAAGGCGTCATGAAGGGTAGGGGTGCATCCCCGACCGCGGGAGACGAGCAGTCGAATCCCGCCGACACCATCGGTGCAGGGGCCGTCATTGCGTCATCGTGGCAGTGGCCCACGGGCATCTGGTCTCCCACGCACTCGGCGTGGCAGACGATGCCCAGCACCGGAGATCCGGTCAGGGTCAGCACGAGCAACAGTGACGTGATGGTGGTCATGTGAGCACTGCGTGACCTGATGAAAGGCAACGGCAGTGCCAGTACGGCTGGTGCGCTCCGCGCCCGATCACGGGGGGATTCCCACCGGGTGATACGGCTGAGGGGGAACTATCCCGCGGGGGCGCCGGGGAAATCGCGCCCGGTGCCTCAGGGCAGGTCGCCGCGGAAGACGCAGACGTCCGACCCGGTGAGCGGACGCACCTCCAGTCCCGGCCGCAGCGGCAGCAGGGCCAGGCGCTCGGGAGACGGCGTGGTGGCGACTACCGTGACCTGTGGCGGGACGAACCCGGGCGGCAGCCAGCCCCGGATGACCGGTCGCTGCTCGACCCGCTCGATCGCGATCAGCGCCTGCAGGATGGCGCCCACCCGCGCGCCCGACGGGTCGCGGTCGCCGCAGGCCTCGATTGTCCAGTCCGTGCCGACGATGCTGAGCACGACGTATCCCGCGGCGCGCATCCCCTCTTCGGTCACGACGAACTGGAGCTGCCGGGCACCGGACGGTGCGAGTCCGGCCAACAGCCGCGCACGCGTAATCGACTGGCGGATGAGTCCCGGGTCGCGCGTCAGTGAGAAGCGATACGCCTCGGCGGGCGCGGCGCCGATCGCCGCCATCGCGTCGAGGTCGCGGTCCTCACCCGCGCGCACGAGCATCATCGGGGCGCCGTAGCGCAGCGGCTCTGCGACCTGCAGCTCGACGTCCTGCGTCGGCAGGGGGATCGCGCCGTCCGGCATCGCGTCGCCCGCGCGCAGGTGCAGCAGCCCGTAGTCGACGCCGTCCGCGCGTGCCGCATCCAGCACGGCCCCCAGGAGCGCCGCGGGCAGCGCCCGTGCGTCGACCCCCGCCCCAGGCTCCGGGTCGACCCGGAGGTCGCCGATGCCGCGCAGGCGGACGTGCTGGCCATCCAGCGTGGCGAGCAGGTCGGTGCAGCGGGCGCTGGCCAGCAACCGCCCCTCCGACACCCAGGCGACGCGTCTCAGGTGGCGCTGTCCCCACGGGGTGCGCTGCAGCGCGACGTCGAGGCGGGCGAATGCCGCCGGGCTGAGCCCGGCGCGCGTCGCCTCGTCGGTCGTATCGAGGATGCGCTGGAGGAGGGGACCGGCCGCAGGTTCGAGGGTTGGCACCTGCCCCAACTATAGGGCAGGGCCGGCGCTAAGATACGGCGCATGCGCCGATACACCCGCTCCGCCTCCGTCTCAGCCATCCTCGCGCTCACCCTTGCGCTCGTCGGCCTCGGCAGTCGGAGCGGTCAGGTGGGCCTCGCGCAGGCGCCGACCGCACGGCAGGTCGTGGAAGCGGCCGCGCAGACGCTGGGCGGCCTCGACCGCGTGCGCGGCGTCCGGACGATCACCGCGCACGGCTACGGGCAGTACGCCTACATGCTGGGTGGCGGCCGCATCTCGGGCGAGGCCGACGCGCCCGAGAAGTACATGGCCGCCAACGACCTCACGCGGGTGTGGGATCTCGCGAACGACCGGTTCGAGATGCGCGAGCGGCGCAACATGCTCTTCCCGTTCCTGCTGCCGTTCGGGCACAGCTTCGCGCTGAACGTGAACGGGCTCGACGGCGACATCGCCTTCGACCGGCAGGGCGAGCGCGCCGTGCGCGTGGCGCGCTTCACCGAGTCGGCGCTCATGATCGACGGCGTGCACATGCGGCGCATGTGGATGCTGAACAACCCGGTCGTCCTCGTGCGCACGATGCTCGACCCGGGGACGCAGCTCTCGGCGCCGCGGCAGGAGACCAGCGCGAGCGGGACGGTGACCGTCATCGACGTCACCCTCAGGCAGGGCGACCGCCTCTCGGCCGGCTTCGCGAACCAGCGGCCCGTGTTCGTCCGCTGGTCGAACCCGCAGACCAACATCGGTCAGGCGAACCTGACGACCACCTTCAGCGGCTGGGTGATGACCAGCGGCCTGCTGATGCCGCTCGGCTACCAGACCCGCATGGACTGGCGGAACGTCGACTTCTTCAAGCTGTACGTGGACGCCTACGACGTCGACACCCCGGTGGCCGACCTCGCCGCGCCGGCCGCCGTCCGCGCGGCCGCGGAGCCGCCGTCGTTCCCCACGACGCCGCTCACGTCGGTGCCGGTCGCGAAAGGCATCTGGCGTATCAGCAACGGCACCAGCGTCGTCGAGTTCCGCGATCACCTCGTGCTGTTCGAGCTTGGCGTGAACGCGCGCGGCCAGGCGAAGGCGGTGCTCGACCACGCGCGGGCGCTCGTGCCCGGCAAGCCGATCCGGTATCTCATCGCGAGCCACAACCACTTCGATCACACGATGGGCATTCGCGAGGCGGTGGCCGAGGGCATCACGATCATCCAGCGCGCGAGCACCGAGCAGCAGTTCCGCGAGATGGTCGCGCACGGGGCGCCCGACTATCCCGACGACCTGCAGAAGAATCCGCAGGCGATGACATTCATCCGCGTGGACGAGCGGTACCGGCTGCAGGACGACACGATGACGCTCGACGTCCTCTGGGGGCGCAACAACGGCCACATGGCCGACGTGCTCTTCGCGTACGCGCCGGCACAGCGCGTGATGCTCGAGGGCGACCTGGTGTCCGCGGCGTACGACTGGGCGCACTGGCCCGACACGTTCCGCGAGTCGATCGCCTACTACACGCTCGATATCGAGAAGGTGTCGCCGGTGCACGCGATGACGCAGGTCGCGCCAGACGTCCTCACCTTCGAGCAGGCCGACCAGGTGCTGCGCGGCGGCACCCAGCGTGCGCGACAGCACTGTGCCGAGCAGCTGGGGAAGGCGAACTACTGGCCGGGGTGCCCGATCCAGAGCCGGTTCTACCCGGACCGGTAGGCCCGGCGGGGTAGCGGGGCCGAGGGGCGAAGCTCGGCCGCTGGAGCATTTCCTCCACCACGGTCGTGACCTCGCGCGCTAACATTTTGCGCGTCATGAGAAGGTCGGTGTTCCGTCTCCTGCGCGGCAGGCAGGGGCGAACAGACCTCGTATGACCCGTGCTGTCCCCCCGCGCCAGCATGCTGGTGCGCGGCCGGTTCATTCGGAATCGTCCGAGTCCAGCCCGGTTCGACGGGCTGCGGAGAGGGAGAAGCGTGTCCACCGAGTCCCCCGGTTCGGCCCCTGGCCCTGCGCCTGCTCCCGTGCCCGACGCCCATTGGGTCGTCCCAGGCCTGCTGCTCGCCGGTCCGTATCCTGACCTCGGCGCCACCCGTGAGGCGCTGGTGCGCCAGTGGTTGCGTGCCGTGCTGGCGGCGGGCATCCTGCTGTTCCTCGACCTGACGCTTGAAGGCGAGCGCGCCGCCTACGACCTGCTGCTGGTCGAGGAGTCGGCGGCGCTTGGTGTCGAGACCACGTACGTCCGGTTTCCGGTGCCAGATGGCGGGGTGCCGACGCCCGACCTGGCGCGACGGGCGGTGGCCACGGTGTCGCTGTCGATCGGCCGCGGACGTCCGGTGTACGTGCACGCGGCAGGCAGCACCGGTCGCGTGGCGACGGTGGTCGCCTGCTGGTGCCGGGAGCAGGGCGTCGATGGGGGAGAGGTGTCCGCGCAGATGAACGCCGCCCAGCGCGCGTTCGTCGAGGGCTGGCCTCCCGTCTAGGCCGCACCGCCAGGGAGGCCGCTCCGGGGCACCGCCGGCGCGGGTCAGCGCCTGCTGTTGGCGGCCGCGATCTTCCCGACGAACTCGCCGACTGCGTCGAGGATGCCCTTCATCGTTCCCTCGGCGTTCGCCGCCGCGCTGCCGCCCGCCAGCCCGCCCTTGTGGAGCAGTTCCGCATCCACGACCACCGGCGAGGTGTTGTGCGTGAGCACCGCCGGCCCCTGTGCGTAGATCGTCACGTCGAACCGCGTGACGCACAGGTTGCCGGTGGCAATCACCGAGTCGACGCGCACGTAGAGGTAGGTGTCCTCGTCGGCGTTCTTCTGCACCCGCAACCCCGCGTCGGTGAGCGGCTTCATCACGGCGGTTTCGATCGCCGCCTGCGAGAGGCCGCACTTCACGGCGTTCGCGCCGAGTTCCTCGACGACGAGACCGAAGCGCGTGAGGCCGCGTAACGGCGCGTCCTGGCGCTGGTCGAGCGCGGCGAGCAGTGACGCCGGAAAGCCGCCGGCGGGCGCGCCGGTGTTGCCGGGCGCCGTGCTCGGTGCGTTCGCAGGACCACCCGCGCGTCCGCCAGGGCCGCCAAGAGCGCTCTGGCCGGCAGGTCCGGCAGGAGCGCCGGGTGCCCCTGGGCGACGTCCCGG
>CANIAI010000221.1 GCA_947465275.1 Acidobacteriota bacterium
CGGCGCCGGTCCCTGCCCGGGCGCGGGCTCCGCGGCGTAGATCACCCCGAGTTCGTTGAGCAGGATCTCCTTCGCGTCACGGGCCGACTCGAGCGTGGGGGCGTTGATCACGCGATTCAGCGCCGCCAGCAGGAAGAGGTTCGAGAACACCGAAAACTGGATGGTGAACGCCCGCAGGTCGTCACGCGTGAGCGCCCCCGTCGCGAACCATGCGGTGTAGCGGTTGTGCGTGACCACCGGATGCGCCAGCAGCCGGGACTCCACCTCGGCGCGCAGCGCCTCGAACGACCTGACGGCCATGTGCATGCCTCCTCAGTCCAGGTTGCCGCGGCGCGCCTGCTCGCGTTCGATGGCCTCGAACAGCGCGCGGAAGTTCCCCTCGCCGAACCCACGCGCCCCGTGCCGCTGGATGATCTCGAAGAACAAGGTGGGCCGGTCGGGCACCGGCTCGGTGAAGATCTGCAGCAGGTACCCTTCGTCGTCACGGTCGACGAGGATGCCCAGGTCTGCCAGCGCCTCCATCGGCTCGCCCAGCCGTCCGACACGGGCCGACAGGTCGTGGTAATAGGTCGCCGGCGGCTGCAGGAACGCCACGCCGCGATCGCGCAGGGCGCCCACCGTCCTGATGATGTCGGCTGTCTCGAGTGCGATGTGCTGCACGCCGGGGCCCCGGTAGAAATCGAGGTACTCCTCCACCTGCGACTTGCGCCGCCCCGCTGCCGGTTCGTTGATCGGGATCTTGATGCGGCCGGTCCCGTCCTGCATGACCTTCGACATCAGCGCGGAATACTCGGTGGAGATCGCCCGGTCGTCGAAGTGCATCAGCTCGGTGAAGCCCAGGGTCGCGCCCAGGAAGCGGACCCAGCGGTCCATCGCGCCCCGCTCCACGTTGGCGACCAGGTGGTCGATGGCCGTGAGGCCGCAGTCGCCGCCGGAACCTCCGGGCGGGGCGTAGGTCGACAAGGAGGCGCGCGGCTCGAATCCGGGCGCGAATCCCCACGAGCCCGAGACGCCGGCGCCGCCACTGGCGCGGCGCTCGACGAAGCGCAGACGCGTGTCGCCGAACGCGTGGATCGTCGCGGAGCGCCACGTGCCGCCGGCAATCGGCGCCTCTTCGGCATCGCTCGCCACCTCGGCGCCACCGGCCACCGCGCGCTCGAGCGCCACGTCGACCGCCGGCACCTCGAGCGCAATCACGGCAACCCCGTCGCCGTGCTCCCACACGTGCCGGGCCACCGGGCTCTCGGGGGTCAGCGCCGTGGTGACGACGAGACGGATGTCGCCCTGCTCGAGCAGGTACGAGGCGACCTCGCGCGAACCCGTTTCGAGCCCACGCCAGGCGGTGAGGTGGAAGCCGAATGCCCGCTGGAAGAACTCGGCGACCTGCCGGCCGCTGCCGACGTAGAGTTCGATGTGGTCGATCCGGCGAATCGGGAAGGAGGAATCGAACACACAGGGAGTGGAACCAAGAGACGTACCACCACCGGGTGATGACGATATAGTTACCCCGAACTCAGGAGCGAGCCGCCGAGCTGCATGGATCGCCTGCCCACACGCATTCGTCCGGACACCCCCGCGTTCCGCGACAACCACGCCCACATGAGCCGGCTCATCGCCGAGCTGCGCGACCAGCTTGCGCGCGCACGGCAGGGCGGCGGTCCGAAGGCGGTGCAGCGGCACCGCGAACAGGGCAAGCTGCCGGTCCGCGAACGCCTGGAACGGCTGCTCGACCCCGACTCGCCGTTTCTGGAACTGTCGCCGCTCGCCGCGCTCGGTGTCTACGAGGACGACACCCCCGCCGCCGGGGTCGTCGCCGGGGTGGGCCGCGTCTCAGGCCGAGAGGTCGTCGTCGTCGCCAACGACGCCACCGTGAAGGGCGGCACCTACTATCCGCTCACCGTACGCAAGCACCTGCGGGCGCAGCAGGTGGCGCTCGACAATCGCCTGCCGTGCGTCTACCTGGTCGATTCGGGCGGCGCCTTCCTGCCGATGCAGGCCGACGTCTTCCCCGACCGCGAACACTTCGGGCGCATCTTCTACAACCAGGCACGGATGTCGGCCGAGGGGATCGCGCAGATCGCCGTCGTCATGGGCTCCTGCACGGCCGGTGGTGCCTACGTCCCGGCGATGTCGGACGAGACGATCATCGTCCGCGGCACCGGCACCATCTTCCTCGGCGGTCCACCGCTCGTGAAGGCGGCGACCGGCGAGGACGTCACGGCCGAGGAACTCGGGGGGGCCGACGTCCACACGCGATTGTCGGGCGTCGCCGACTACCTCGCCGAGGACGACGCCCATGCCCTCGAGCTGGCGCGCACGGTCGTCTCGACCCTGCACACGCGCAAGGCACTTCCCGACGACCTCGGCACGCCGGAACCGCCCGCGTACGACCCGGCCGAGTTGTACGGCATCGTCAGCGCCGACCTCCGCACCCCGTACGACGTGCGTGAGGTGATCGCGCGCCTCGTCGACGGCTCACGGTTCGACGAGTTCAAGGAACGCTACGCGCCGACGGTGGTCACCGGCTTCGCCCGCCTGCACGGCTTCCTCGTCGGAATCATCGCCAACAATGGCGTACTCTTCTCGGAGTCGGCGCTCAAGGCCACCCACTTCATCGAACTCTGCGCGACGCGCGGCGTCCCGCTGATCTTCCTGCAGAACATCACCGGGTTCATGGTCGGCCGGCAGTACGAGCGCGGCGGCATCGCCCGGGACGGCGCCAAGATGGTGCATGCGGTCGCGAATGCCGGGGTGCCGAAGTTCACGGTGGTGATCGGCGGATCGTTCGGCGCCGGCAACTACGGGATGTGCGGACGCGCGTACGACCCGCGGTTCCTCTGGATGTGGCCGAATGCCCGCATCTCGGTCATGGGGGGCGAACAGGCGGCCGGCGTGCTGACGACGGTGAAGCGCGATCAGCTCGCGCGCGACGGGCGCACCCTCAGCGCCGAGGATGAGGCGGCCATCCGCGATCCGATCCTGGCGAAGTACGAACGCGAAGGCTCGCCGTACTACTCCAGCGCGCGCCTCTGGGACGACGGCATCCTCGACCCGCTGCAGACGCGCGACGCCCTCGGCCTCGGCCTCTCGGCGGCCTATAACGCGCCGATCGCGCGCGGGCGGTTCGGCATCTTCCGGATGTAAGCCGAGGTACCCATGGACGCCCTGCTCACCTGCACCCGCGACGGCGCGGTCGCCACCATCACCGTGACGCGTCCCGAGGTGCGGAACGCGTTCAACGATCGGCTGGTCGCCGAACTCGCGCGCACCGCCGAGGCCCTCGCCGCCGACCGGAGCGTGCGCTGCGTCGTGCTCACCGGCGCCGGTCCGGTCTTCTGCGCGGGTGCGGACCTCGGCTGGATGTCGCGCATCGCCGGCTACTCGCCTGACGAGCACCTGCAGGACGCGCGCGCCACGGCCCGCATGTATGCCGCGCTCGACGCGCTGCCGGCCGCGCTCATCGGATCGGTACACGGCGCCGCGGTCGGCGGCGGCGCCGGACTGGCGGCGGTCTGCGACGTCGTGGTGGCGGAGGAGGAGACCGTCTTCGGCTTCACCGAGGCCAAGCTCGGCATCCTGCCGGCGATCATCTCGCCCTACGTCGTCGCCAAGATCGGCGCCTCGGCGGCGCGGCACCTCTTCGTGACCGGCGCCCGTTTCAGCGCCGCGCACGCGCGCGAGATCGGGCTCGTCCACGCGGTGGTCCCGGGTGTCGAGCGTGAGGCACGCGTCGCGCAATACATCCGCGAGGTGCTGAGCTCGGGTCCAGAGGCGGTGGCGGCGATCAAGACGCTCGTCCGCCAGGTCGACGGGCGAACGGCAGCAGACGTCGCCGACATCACGGCGGCGGCCATCGCCGGCCGGCGCGGTTCGGCCGAGGGCCAGGAAGGCATGCGCGCCTTCCTCGAGAAGCGTCGGCCGTCCTGGAGCGAGACGCGGTAGCCATGTTCCGTCGGGTCCTGATCGCGAACCGCGGCGAGATTGCGGTGCGGATCATCCGCGCCTGCCGCGAGCTCGGCATCGCGACCGTGGCCGTGTACTCAGACGCCGATGCCTCGGCGTGCCACGTCCGGCTGGCCGATCAGGCGGTGCGTATCGGACCCGCCGCGCCGGGCGAGAGCTACCTGTCCGTCCCGGCGATCATCGAGGCCGCGCGCAGCACCGGGGCCGAGGCCGTGCACCCCGGGTACGGCTTCCTCTCCGAGAACCCCACGCTCGCGACCGCCTGCGAGGAAGCCGGCCTCACGTTCATCGGGCCGCCGCCCGCGGTGCTCGACCAGATGGGCTCGAAGATCGCGGCCCGCCGTATCGCGGCGGCGGCCGGAGTCCCCGTCGTACCGGGGGTGACCCCGCCCGACCAGTCGGACCCGGCGCTGGCGGCCGCGGTGCGTACGCTCGGATTTCCCGTGCTCCTGAAACCGTCCGAAGGGGGCGGCGGGATCGGGATGAAGGTGATTCGCGACGAGGCGACGCTGACGGAGGCGATTCCGCAGGCGCGCCGCGAGGCGGAACGCGCGTTTGGCGACGGCACGCTCTACGTGGAACGGCTCATCGATCGCCCGCGGCACGTCGAGGTACAGGTGATGGCCGACGCGCACGGCCAGGTCGTCCACCTGTTCGAGCGCGCGTGCTCGCTTCAGCGGCGGCACCAGAAGGTGATCGAAGAGAGGCCGTCGCCGGCGCTGACCCCGGCGTTGCGCGAGCGGATGGGGGCCGCGGCCGTGGCGCTCGCCCGTGGGGCCGGCTACCGCAACGCGGGCACGGTCGAGTTCCTGCTGGAGGGCCGGGGCGACGACGCGGCGTTCTACTTCCTCGAGATGAACACCCGGCTGCAGGTCGAGCACCCGGTGACTGAAATGGTGACCGGCGTCGACCTCGTGCATGCCCAACTGCAG
>CANIAI010000222.1 GCA_947465275.1 Acidobacteriota bacterium
CGCCCTCTGATTCCACATAGCCTTCCCGCAGGTGGAGCAGGTGGCTCTTCGCCTGTCGCTCGCAGGCCCGCCGCAGGTCGTCCCGCGAAATCGCCACGTCGACGAACGGGTCGGCACCAAGGACGGGGGTGTAGGTGCGGCGCATCTCGGCGTACTCGAGCGGGAAGGCGTCGAGCGACGCGCGGAACTCCTCGACCGGCAGCAGGAGCGGCGTCGCGAGGCCGGCACGGTGCCAGTGGCCCGCGGCCCGGGCGCAGGCCTCGAGGTCGGCGGCCGTGAGGGAGGTGACGAGCACCAGATCCGCGGCGGCGGCGCCTGTCGCCGCGTCGCCGTAGCGGCCCACCGCCCGCAGCCGGTCACCGAAGATGGTGCGGAGGTCGTTGGTCAGGGTGACGGCGTGACGGGTGTCGCTCATGATCTCGATTGTAGGGCGGTGGGCGGTGGACGGGCCTATCCCATCCTCTGGTTGGACGGTGTCGTCAGGGATGAAGTTGCAGGGCGGCGACGCGTGCCGAGCGGTCCGGAGGGTGAAAGGCGGCAGTACAATCGCCGGATGCAGCTGCGCGAGCTCAACATCGGGTGTTTCGGCGGGGGCACCGGGCTGCCGAGCCTGCTGGGCGGGCTGAAGACCAACCCCTGGCTCAAGCTGAACGCCGTCGTCACCATGTTCGACAGCGGCGGCAGCTCGGGGCAGCTGAAGGATGAGCTCGGGGTGCTGCCTCCCGGGGACGTGCTGAAGTGCGCCCTCGCGCTGTCCCGCAACGAAGGGGAGGCGCGCCGCGTGCTCCTCTCGCGCCTGCCGACCCTCGAGCACCACGCCCGGCTCGGTGGGCACACCGGCGGCAACCTGCTGCTCTCGATGATGGAGCAGTACAGCGGAGATTTCCTCGCGGCGGTCGATGGCCTGCGCGGCCTGCTGGGCTGCAAGGGGAAGGTGTGGCCGGTGAGCGTGCAGCCGGCCTCGGTCTGTGCCGAGTACGGCGACGGGTCACGGACGCGGGGTGAGATCGAGGTCGACGCGGGGCAGTCGCGCGGACACCAGGTGCGCCGCGTGTGGCTCGAGCCCGACGTCTCGATTCATCCCACGGTCGCCGAGGCGATCCGCGGCTTCGACGCGGTCATCATCGGGCCGGGCAGCTTCTTCACGAGCCTGATGCCGCCGCTGCTGGTCAAGGGCGTGCGCGAGGCGGTGAGCGAGGTGCGCGGGCCGATCATCCTCATCGCGAACCTGCTGACCGAAGGACGGGGCATGGCCGGCTTCACCGCGGCCGACGCGGCCCGCTGGGTCTCACGCGCGCTCGACCGTCCCGTGGACGTCGTCATCGCGAATACCGGCCGCCCGTCGGCCGAGGGCCTGCGGCGGTACGCCGACGAGCACAAGGAACCGCTCGAGATGGGCGACCTGGAGGCGGGCTGCGAAGCGGTGCTGGGCGAGTTCTGGTGCACCGAGATCGCGCGGCACGACCGCCGGCGGCTGTCGTTCGCGGTCTGGAGCGTGCTCACGTCGCGCCTGCTGCAGGGGGACGCGGGGCAGGTGCCGCCCGCCGCTCCCTCGCTCGCCTCGTCTGCCGCCTCGTCTGCCGCCTCGTCGAGCGCGCCGTCGAGCGCGCCGTCTACCGCGCCGTCTTCCGCGTCGTCTTCGTAGCGCGGGCCGGCTTCTTCCCCGCGCCCGTGGGCGCCGTCTTCGCGGCCGTCGTCCTGGCCGTCTTCGCGGGCGCCTTTCGTGCTGTCTTCCGGGCGGCCGTCCTGGCCGCCGGAACCGTCGCGGGCTTCGGCGCCGGCGTCGTCCGCGTCGCCACCGCGCCGGGGCTGCGCATCTCGAGGGCGCGCGCGATGATGCGCTCGAACATCGCGCCGGTCTCGCCGCCCTTCGCGGGACGGTTGGAGCGCCACACGTCCGGGTTGCCTTCGGCCAGGATCTCCGCGAAGTCGCCGCCGCTCTTCACGCTCAGCGGCGCGAACACGGCGATGTCGACCTCGCCGGCCCACCCGTCCCGGTGCTTGATCAGCAGCCACGAGCGGTCGTTCCCCTGATCGCGGGCGCCGGCCCAGCGTCCGCTGGTGCGCACGAGCGCCCACGAGCCCTTCAGCTTGTAGCCCTCCAGGCTGAACTTCAGGTCGCCCTTCTTCAGGGCCGCCGCGACGTCGTCCACCTCCGGCGTCCACGTGCCGCGGTCCCACAGCATGACGATGCCGGCGCCGTAGCCCTCGGGGATGATCCCCTCGAACTCGCCGTACTCGATCGGGTGATCCTCGACGTGCATCGCCAGCCGCTTCGTCGCCGGGTCCAGCGACGGCCCCTTGGGTACCGCCCACGACAGCAGCACCCCCTCTTGCTCGAGGCGGAAGTCGTAGTGCAGGTGACTGGCGAGGTGCTTCTGCACGCAGAAGAAGCGCGGCGTGCGTCCGCTGGCCGTGCGGGCCCGCTCGGCGACGAGGCGCGCGTCACCCGCCGGTTCCGGCGTGCTCCGGAAGTTCCGCTTCTGCTTGTATCGCTCAAGCGCCATCGTTGCCCTGCGCCCGGCGCGCCATCGGGCGCGCCAGGAGGAACATCAGGAGTCCGGCACCGATGCCGAACGCGGCGACCGCGCCGAACAGGCGGGGCAGCGGCATCGCCTCGTAGAACGCTGCAAGCCGGCCGCCGATGTAGTTGCCGACCGACGAGGCGAGGAACCAGACGCCCATCACGAGGCCGCCGATCCGGGCCGGCGCGAGCGTCGACATGGCGCTGAGCCCGACCGGGCTGAGGGCCAGCTCACCCCAGGTGTGGAGCAGGTAGGTGAGCGTGAGCCACCAGGGGCTCACCCGGACGCCGGTGTCGGCGAGCGCGGCCGGCACGATCAACGTGGCGAAGCCGGCGCCGACGAACACGAGCCCGACGGCGAACTTGGTGACGCTCGATGGCTCGAGCCGGCGCTGCGCCAGGCGCACCCACATCCAGGCGAACACCGGCGCGAACACGATGATGAAGATCGCGTTCGCCGACTGGAACCAGCTGCTCGGGAAGTCGAGCCCGAAGGCCCGATTGTCGGTGCTGCGTTCGGCGAACAGGTTGAGCGTCGAGCCGGCCTGCTCGAACTCCGACCAGAAGAGCGCCGCGGCGAGGAAGAGGACCCCGATGAGGTACAGGCGGCGCCGCTCGCCCGGCGTCCACCCGGTGGAGAACAGGTAGAGCCAGGCGAAGAAGACCACCGTGATACCGAGCAGCAGGTAGCCGGCGATATCGGCGACCAGCGTCACGTCGGGGCGCAGCCAGCCGGTGACGAGGGCCAGCGCCACCGCGGCCGAGATCACGCCGGCAGCCGTCAGCGCCTGCCGTCCCCGGCGGCGGGCGCGGATCCCATCCGGGGTGGCGTCCGACCGGCCCGGGGTGAGGCCGGCGCTGCCGAGGTGGCGACGCCCCAGCGCGAACTGCACGACGCCGAACAGCATGCCGACACCCGCAGAGGCGAAGCCGACGTGCCAGCTGATGCGCTGTCCGAGGTAGCCGCACACGAGCGGCGAGAGGAAGGAGCCGAGATTGATCCCCATGTAGAAGATCGAGTACCCGGCGTCACGGCGCTCGTCGTCGGGGGCATACAGCCGTCCGACGATGACGCTCACGTTACCCTTGAGCAGTCCGGTGCCCAGCACGATGAGCAGCAGGCCGACATAGAACGCCGTCAGCGACGGGATGGCCATGCTGAAGTGGCCGGCGGTGATCAGCAGGCCGCCGTAGAGGACGGCCCGCTGTGCCCCGATGAAGGTGTCGGCGATCCAGCCGCCGGGCAGCGTGGTCAGGTACACCATCGCGGTGTACAGGCCGTACACCGCGCCGGCGCGCGCCGTGTCGAACCCGAGGCCCCCGTCGGCGACGGGGGCGGTCATGAAGAGGATCAGCAGCGCCCGCATCCCGTAGTAGCTGAAGCGCTCCCACATCTCTGTGAAGAAGAGCGTCGACAGCCCCCGCGGGTGGCCGAAGAACCTCGTGTCGGGCACGGGCTACTTGGGCGGGTCGGGGACGTATCCGGGCGGCAGCGCCGCGCTCTCGCCGAAGAAGAATTCCTCCATGTGCTTGGCGATGAGCGTCTGGGCTTCCTTCTGCCAGGGCAGCAGCCGGTATTCGTTGAGGATCATCTTCTGACGCTCCTCCCACTGCTTCCAGGCCTGCGCCGAGACCTGTTCATAGATCCGCTGTCCGAGGGGGCCCGGCCACGGTGGCGCGTCGAGCCCCGGCAGCTCCTGCTGCAGCTTCACACAGTTCACGGTTCGGGGGCCGGATCCCGGCGTGTTCGGTTGGCGTTCGCTCATCCAGCGATGGTAACCTGCTTCACACGGTATGTGATGACCCCAGCCTACCGTATCGAAAACCCACGCCACGAACCTCAACTGTAAGGTTCCAAGTCAGAGCGCCTCTCAGGCCCCAATGCGACTCGTCGGTAACCCGCTGATTCGATGCGAGTTCACCGGCAGGTGCATTTGGCCGGGGTGGCACATCACTTGAGGCCCGTCGGTCCGTGCGCTCGCCAGGGCAGCGCGCGTAACGGGAGTTCGGCCGACCAACGGCCGCTCCTGCACCGACAACCGGCGGGCCGGGGCATTCCCGGCCGTCGAACGGTCGTCCCGACATCGTCGGGGCACCATGGAGGCGTGCTGTGGAAGGAATGCGCAAGGAGCGGCGGGGGTTTGCGTCGATGTCGGCCGAGAAGCAGCGGGAGATCGCCAGCAAGGGCGGCCGCGCGGCGCACGAGAAGGGCACGGCCCACGAGTGGACCCCGGACGAAGCCCGGGCCGCGGGGCGCAAGGGTGGACAGATCAGCCGTGGTGGACGCGGCCGGCTGCCCTCCGACAGTGATATGCGAGGGTCAGGGGCTCCGGATGCCGGCACGGAGCCAGGGCGCGGCGAATAG
>CANIAI010000223.1 GCA_947465275.1 Acidobacteriota bacterium
GAGGGGGGACAGGCGCCGGGGCGCGCACCTGAAGGGTGGCGCGCCCCGTGAGTGGTGCAGGGTTCGTGCTGGCCGGAATCAGGCCTGCGCGGTCGCCTGGATCGAGAGGTTGATCTTCACCTCGTCGCCGACGAGGAAGCCGCCCGTCTCGAGCGCCGCGTTCCAGTTCAGGCCGAAATCCTTACGGTTCAGTGAGGTCTCGGCCTCGAAGCCGGCCTTCTGCTGGCCCCACGGGTCCTTGGCCAGGCCGAGGAAGGTCACGGGGATCGTCACCGTCTTGGTGGTGCCGCGGATGGACAGGTCACCGGTGACGTCGAATTCCTCGGCACCCTTCTTCGCGATCTTCGTGCTCGTGAAGGTCAGCTTCGGGTGCTCGTCCGCCGCGAAGAAGTCGCCCGACCGGAGGTGCGCGTCACGATCCGCCACGCTGGTGTCGATGCTGGCGGTGCTGATGCTGAAGTTGACCGAGGACAGCTCCGGGTTCGCCTCGTCCATGACGATCGCGCCCTCGAAGTCCGAGAAGCGGCCGCGGACCTTGGTCACCAGGTGACGCACCTGGAAGAACACCTCGGAGTGCGCCTTGTCGATGTTGTAAGTAGTCGCCACGTAATCTCTCTCCGGTTATCTGCTGGTCCGGACGACACCCTCGTCGTTCCGGGAACTGCTGGCAGGAAAAGTGTCGCCGTGCCACGGAACCATAGCGGTCCGGTCGGCGGAGCGTCAAGCCTTACAGTGTCGCACGTCTTGCCCGGCCGGAGCGGCCCCTCGGCCGTTGACTCTCCCCCGGGTTTGCCGGATGCTTGTCACCGTTTCCGGCACATCGCCGCGGCTCTCTGCTTCTCCCGAGGCTTCACCCGAGGCCTCGCCGGAGGCTTCACCGGAGTCGACATGACCGAAAAGAGCACACCCGTGAACGAACAGCACGCAGACCTGACCGGTCTCTTCCAGGAATACGTCGACGGGCGCCTCGGGCGCCGCGACTTCATGAAGCGCGCCGCCGCCCTGGGTGTCGCCGGTGCCGCGGCCACGGCCCTTGGTCCGCTCGGACTCGGCCAGGCGGAAGCGGCGCAGGCTGCCGACGTCGCGGCGAAGTCGGCCCTCAAGACCGTTCCGCTCGATGTCGCGGAGTGGAGCTACATGTGGGTCAACGTGAAGCGTGCCGACACCGCGCGCGGCAGCGTCATCGGCGGCCAGCAGATGTACGTCGAGTACATGATCCCGACCCGGGTGCGGCACCCGTATCCGATCGTGCTGGTGCACGGGGGCGGCGGGCAGGGGCTCGACTGGATGGGCACGCCGGATGGCCGTCCGGGCTGGTTCCAGCACCTGGTCTCTGAAGGCTACAAGGTCTACGTCGTCGACCGTCCCGGTCACGGGCGCTCACCGGTACACCCCGACCTGCACGGCGGCATTCCGCAGCGGCCGGGCACGATGGAAGGGCTGCAGGCTGGCGCCGGCTTCATCTTCCCGAGGCCCGACGACACGAGCAAGTTCCGCAAGGGACACAAGAACTGGCCGGGGCAGGGCGTGCCTGGCTCCCCCGACGTCGCGCAGTTCATCGCCTCGCAGGGCGGCAGCTACGTGGTGGTGCCAGGCCAGGCCGGCCCCGGCGGCCCCGGTGGCGGGCAGGCGAACCCGCCCCGCCCGGCGAACCAGCTGCCCAACACCCCGACCGCGGCGACCGTCGCGCACGCCGCCTGGCGTGAGGCGGGTGCCGACCTGCTCGACAAGATCGGCCCGGCGATCATCATGACCCACTCGGCTGGCGGTCCCTTCGGGCTGCTCGTCGCCGAGGCGCGTCCGGCGCTCGTGAAGGCGACCGTCATCATCGAGGGGGCGGGGTCGGGCTTCGGCGGCGCCAACCGCTGGGGGATGTCGACCATCCCGGTCACCTACGCGCCGGCGGTCAGCGATCCGTCCGAGATCAAGGTGAAGTGGGTGCCGAACCCCGAGCCGGACATCGCGGGCTACTACATGCAGGAGGAGCCGGCGCGCAAGCTGCCGAACCTGGCGAACACCGCCGTGCTCTTCGTCATTGCCGACGCCTCCGCGGCCTCCCCGGGGAATCCCGGCGGAGCGGCGTTCCTGCGCCAGGCCGGCGTGAAGATCGCCGAGGAGTACCGGCTGAAGGACAAGGGGATCACCGGCAACAGCCACATGATGATGGTGGAGACGAACCATCGCGCGGTGCTGCAGCCGATCCTCGACTGGCTCGACGCGAAGGTCAACAAGGGAGCGGCGGCTCCGGCCGTGAAGAAGCGGGTGACCGAGTCGACCGCGCTGAAGCTGGCCGACATGAACTTCTTCTGGGTGGGCGGTCAGGTCGAGAAACGCGACTACGGCACGGTCGTGAACGGCCAGACCTTCGTCCAGTACCTCATCCCCGAAGTGGTCCGGCAGCCGCTGCCGATCGTGCTCGTGCACGGGGGCGGTGGGCAGTCGACGCACTACATGGGACTCGATGGCAACGCGGGCTGGGCGCACTACTACCTGCAGGCCGGGTACAAGGTGTACCTGGTCGACCGTCCCGGCCACGGCCGCTCGCCGGTCTCGCTCGACAACCTCGGGCCGGTGGGCGCGCTGCCGGTACACGCGCAGATCGCCGTCGACACGGTTCGGTCGGCCAAGGGGACGCCGAAGCGCTGGCCGGGCAGCACGGGTGACGTGGGTGACCCGCTGCTCGACCTGTTCGTGGCCGGTCAGAACGCCGCGCCCATGAACGCCGAGCTGATGCAGCGGCTGTGGCGGCGGGGCGGCGGCGAGCTGCTCGAGAAGATCGGGCCGGCCATCGTCCAGACCCACTCCGCCGGCGGCCCGTTCGGCTGGATCGTGGCCGACGAGAAGCCGAACCTGGTGAAGGCGCTGGTGTCGTTCGAGGGCGCCGCCGGTCCGCTGCTCGGTCAGGGAGGCGCGCCGGGCGCCCTCGTGCCGAAGGTGCGCGGCATCCCGATGATGTACCTGACCGCGGAGGCCTCGGGCCGCACGCAGGGCCCTGCCATCGTGGCGGCGCTGACGCAGGCAGGCGCCGCGGCGGAGCACATCAACCTCAAGGACAAGCAGGTCACCGGTAACGGCCACTTCGCGATGGTGGAGACCAACCGCAAGCAGGTGTGGGACGTGGTGCGCGGCTGGATCGAGTCGAAGGTACCGCCGACGACGTCGACGGCGCGGCTGTAAGCACATCCGGGCGGAGCCGACAGAAGGGGCGGGCCGCGGGAGCGGCTCGCCCCTTTCGTCGTTCAGCGGCGGCGGTCCACGCCGTGGGTGGCGCGGCGGGTGAGCTGGCCGGTCAGTGCGACGGCGGGACGCCCGGGGCCGCCGGCACGGCCACTTCGTCGAGCTCAGCGGCGAGCGCCGTCGTCGCCCAGTTCTGCAGGGCGGCGACCTCCTCCATCGAGAGCCGCGCCTCGGGGTGCAGCGGCGTGTAGATGCCGGGCGGCATCTCGCCCTCGCGCAGCACCTCGATGATGTCGCCCAGGCGCCGCTGCTTCGTCTCGCGCGCCAGCGGGCGCCACTCCGAGAAATTCAGGTGCTCGCGTCCTTCATGGACGTCGTGCGCGACGAGCCACGACACGGGGGCCACCCGGCTGTACCAGGGCCACACGGTCTCGTTGGAGTGGCAATCGAAGCAGCTGCGGCGCAGCACCGAGGTGACGGCGGGCGGCGTCACGATCGTGCCGGTGATCGGCGGGTTGTCACGCTCGACCGTGATGACCTGCATGAGGACCACCAGGCCGAGCAGCAGCCCGGCGGCGCGAAGCAGCGTGCGGACGATCATGTCAGTGGGTGAGGGCGTAGAGGACGGTGTTGATGCCCACCGCGTAGCCCTTGGGGCCGAACGTGAAGAAGTAGCGCGGGTCCTCGCCCTCGCGTTCCCACGCGTCGGCGATGTCGGTGTTGTGGGTCATGACGACCATCAGCCGGCCTGTCTCGTCGGCGATGCCGCGCACGTGCGGCACCTCGCTGTCGGGGCCGCGCTCCGACGTGCGGCCTCCCGTGCGGAGCCAGAAGGCGATGTTCGGGATCTGCGGGATGGCCTCGACCTCGAACTGCGTGCGGAACAGCGGGTGCCCGAGCGGGACGTCGATGATCGGGTACTCGTCCTCGGAGAAGACCTTCCGCAGTTCGCGCTCCCAGTGGTTCCACTCGTAGCTGCCCCAGAAGTCGTCGGCCCAGAGCATGCCGCCCTTCAGCAGGTACTCCCGGAAGCGCGCCGCCTCGTCGAACGAGAGGGCCACGGCGCCCGGCGCCGACAGCACGACGAAGGGGCACTGGAACAGTTCGGGGCTGGTCATCCGCACCAGCAGGTGCACCGGCTCGCCCGTGTGGGACCGCGCCACGCGGGCACGCGTCAGCTCCGACAGCCGGACGGACAGGTTGATGTCGGCGTTGGGGTAATCGGTCCGCCAGTTGCCGCCGCTGCCGTCCCGTGCCGAGTTGTAGACGATGCGGCAGTAGTGGAACTGCCCGTCGTTGTTCTCGGTGTTGGCGAACCCGTTGACGATCGGGCCGCGCGAGCCGAACTGCGCGGACGCCGTGGCCGCCACCGCGATGGCCACGAGCGCGACGAGCAGGATTCGGCCGCGGGTCGACCCGAGCATGCGGTAAGTCTACCCTCGGTTAGAATCGCTCGCCATGGATACACGTCCCGCACACGATGAGGTGGTCGACCTCTATCGGCGCTTTGCCGATGGCCGGATCGGCCGCCGCGAATTCATGCGCCGCGCCACCACCATCGGTGTCGCCGGCGCCGCCGCCAGCGCGCTCGGCACGCTGAGCGCTTCGCCCACGGAGGCGGCTGTGCAGGCCGCCGCCAAGGCCGCGTCGGCCCAGGC